>NZ_JBHXCW010000173.1:0-17039 GCF_042725365.1 Lentzea sp. NPDC060358
GCCGAAGACCGCCCGCGGCACCCCGACCGTCGGGCTCCCAGATCGCGTGGGCGAAGAAGTCGGCGACGCTGTGCACGGCGTGCAGGTGGAGCGCGCGGCCGGCCGCCTCGCGGGTCGGCGAAGTCGAGGCTGCCGTCGGCGATCGGGCGGAGGTCGTGCGCCGGGTACAGGCGTTCGACCAGGGCCCGCCTCTGATCGGCTGGGGGACAGCATGACCGAGGGGTCTGATAACGCCGGCCGGGGCAACGTGCGGGCGGTGCCAACCGTCCCCCGATCGTGGAGACCACACCGGAGACTGACGAGCACTCGGCGAGACTGCACGGCGTGGTCACCACCGAGGTGAAGGCGCGCAAGAGCGGGTTCGTCACGTTCCTGCTGGTCGTGTGCGCGATCCTCTTCGTCGTGGCGGCGATGGTCCGGCTGCTCGGCATCGACGGCAACCGGTACATGATCGCCGCGACGTCGCTGACCCCGTACATCACCGTCGCCGGGCTGCTCGTCGGACTGTTCGCGCTGTTCCGCAAGCGGTGGGTCGTCGGCCTCACGATGACCCTGGTGGGTGTGGTGATGGTCGCGAACGTGGTGCCGCGGGCGTTCCCCGACGCCCGGCCGAACGGCGTCGGGCAACAGGTCAGGCTGATGACGTCGAACCTGCTGACGGGCATCGCGGACGCCGAGGCCGTGATGCGGGAGGTCAAGGCCCGCGGGGTCGACATCCTCGCCATGCAGGAACTGACGCCGGCGATGGTGCGCGACCTCGAACGGGCCGGGCTGGACCAGGTGCTGCCGAACCGCGTCTTCCTCGACGAGCCGGGCGGGTCGGGCAGCGGCATCGCCTCGCGCTACCCGCTCCAGCAGCGCACCCTCACGCCGCCGGGCACGTTGCAGCAGGCCGCGGCCCTGGTCGACCTGCCGGGCAAGGACATCGAGGTCGTCTCGGTGCACCCGTTGCCGCCGGTGGTCAGCGAGGGGCCGGAAGCGTGGCAGCGGGAGCTGGCCGGGCTGCCCTCACCCGACTCGACCGGTGCGATCAGGGTGCTCGCCGGCGACTTCAACGCCACGCTCGACCACGTGGGCCTCACGCGCCTGCTGAACAAGGGCTACGTGGACGCCGCCGACCAGGTCGGCAAGGGGCTGATCCACACCTGGCCGAGCGCGGGCGGGATCTGGCCGCCGCCGGTCACCATCGACCACGTGCTGGTGGACTCGAAGATCCTGGTGGACACGCTCGACGTGTTCAACGTGCCCGGCAGCGACCACCGGGCGATCGTCACGCAGTTCGTCGTGCCAAGGTTCTGAGGGCCTCGAGCGCACCGACCGGCAGCGACACGCCCCGGCCGTGGCGGACGTCGGGCTCGCGCACGTTGATCCGGACCAGCGCCCCGGACGCCGCGCTGGCCAGCTCCGCCTGACGCCGCACGGTCGGCACCGCGGTGCCCGCGCCGATCTCGACGACGACCAGGTTCCGCTGCGCCCGCCGCCACTCGTTCAGCGCGTCGAGCTGCGCCTGGCTGCGGTGCGGCACCCAGCCCCAGTCGCCGAACATGAGGATGTTGGGCCGGGCCAGTCCGCCGCACCGCGGGCACGACGGCAGCGCGCCGACCGCCCGCATCGACCCGGGGTCGACCTCGACGTCGAAGTCGCACTCCCAGATCTCGTCGGTGCACGGTTCCACGCACTGGGCGTGGTGGATCGACCCGTGGACCTCGGCCACGTCGGTGAAGCCGGCCTTCTGGAACTGGCCGTCCACGTTGGACGTGAAGACGCGCGCGCCCCACGACCGCAGGACCTCGAAACCCTCGTGCGGCGTGGTGTCGCGGTACAGGTGCAGCCGGTGGCCGTAGAAACCCCAGGCCAGCTCGGGGTCGTCGGCGAAGTGCACGGGATCGGCGATCTCCTCGAACCGCAGCCCGAGCCGTTCGTAGGGCGGGTAAGCCCGCCAGAAGCCCTCGGTGCCGCGGAAGTCGGGGAGACCGGAGTCGACCCCGATGCCGGCACCGGCGCAGACGAGCACGGCGTCCGCGCCGGCGATGAGCTCGGCGGCTCTGTCGTAGGACTCCTCGATCACTGCTTGGGCTTGCTCCCCAGCACGACCTCGAACTCCAGCAGGTCCGCACCGGAGGACACGGGCCGCGCGCGCTCACCGGAGTGCGCCGCCGCACCGGCCTGGCCGTCGCGCCACGCCACGAAGTCCTCGTGCGTCTCCCAGTGCGTGACGACGAAGTAGCGGTCCTCGCCCGCGACCGGCCGCAGGAGCTCGAAGCCGAGGAAGCCCGGCTCGCCGTCGACCGCGCCGAGGCGGGCGGCGAACCGCTTCTCGAGCTCGGGGCCGTTGCCCTCGGGGACCTTGATCGCGTTGATCTTCACGACTGCCATGACGTCGACTCTAGCGGCGGACACCGACAGGTAGCAGGAACTGCTCGCCGGGGATGCCCGACTCGTGGAACCACGCCTTGAAGAACGCCGTGAGGTCCTGCCCGGACGCCTCGTTCAGGTGTTTCTCGAACTCGGGCCACGAGGCGTTGGAGTCGCGGTGCTTCGCGACCCACGACTGCAGGGCCTTGAAGAACACGTCGTCGCCGACCTGCTTGCGCAGCGCGTGCATCGCGAGGATGCCCTTGTCGTAGACGCCCCGGAACTCGTTGCCCTTGCCCATGTCGTAGAGCTTCGGCGCCCAGAACGACGACCGCTCGCGCCGCTGCTCGACCTGGTCGCGGTAGCGCTGGTCGAGGTCGGTGCCGTCCTTCTCCAGCCACAGCCACTGCGAGTAGGAGGCGAGGCACTCGTTGAGGCAGATGTCCGCCCAGTTCTCGATGGACACCGAGTCGCCGAACCACTGGTGGGCGTTCTCGTGCACGACCGTCTCCAGGTCCGCCCACGACGCGTAGATCGGCCTGGTCTGCGTCTCCAGCGAGAACCCGATCTGGTCCGCCACCCAGATGCCGCCGGCTGCGCGCTGCGGGTACGGCCCGAACTTCGTCTCCAGGTACGCGAGGACCTCCGGCAGCTGCGACTGGATCGGCTTCTTCGAAGCGGACGTGCCGGGCGCGTACGCGTCGACCACCGGCGTGCCGCTGGGCAGCTTCGAGCGCACGACCTCGAACTTGTCGATCGCGACGGTCGCCAGGTACGTCGCGAGCGGTGTCTCCTCGGTCCAGGTGAACGTCGTCCAGCCGCCGTCGCGCTTGGGTGGGCTCTCCAGGCCGTTGGAGATCGCCGTCCAGCCGTCGGGCACCCGTGCGGAGACCTTCAGCGCCGCCTTGTCGCGCGGGGTGTCGTTGGCGGGGAACCACGTCGTCGCGGAGTGCGGCTGCCCCGCCGCGAACGCGCCACCGGTCGACGAGATCTGCCAGCCGCTGCGGCCGAGCGACGCGTCGTTGATCGTCGTCGGCTCGCCGCCGTAGGTGACGACGGTGGTGAAGGGCTTGCCCTTGGCGAGCGGCGCGGCGGGCGTGATCACCAGCTCGTGGTCGCCCTCGGTGGCGAACTTCGCCGGCTGGTCGCCGACCTTCACCTCGCTGACCTCCAGCCCCTCCAGGTCGAGGTTGAAGCGCGACAGGTCGTCCGACGCGGTCGCGGTGATCGTCGCGACGCCGTCGAGCCGCTTCGACTCCGGGTCGTAGGTGATCGCGAGGTCGTAGAGCGTGACGTCGTAGCCGCTGTTGCCGTCCGTCGGGTAGTAGGCGTCGCCCGCGCCCGCGCCGGCCTCCACCGCCGCCTGCGGCGACGTCTCCCGGCGCTGCTGGTTCGCGGGGTCGCCGCCGGGCGTTCTGAACACGACGAGCAGACCTGCGACGAGCACGATCAACACCAGGGCGATCAGGTACGGGCGGGCCTTCATGCGTTAATCATCCCTGTGTCGGTGGTGGAGTTCGGCGGAACGGGTCAGGGCGTGCTGCTCCTGCACGGCCTGATGAGCAGGGCCACCGCCTGGTGGCCGGTCGCGCAGTGGCTGAGGCCGTTCGGCCGGGTGGTCGCGATCGACCAGCGCGGGCACGGCCGCAACCCGCGGCGGGGACCGTTCCGCACCGAGGACTTCGTCGCCGACGCCGCTGCCGCCGTCGAGGAGCTCGGCCTCGGCCCCGCCGTGGTGATCGGGCACTCCATGGGCGGGCTGCACGCGTGGTGTCTCGCGGCGACCCGTCCGGACCTGGTGCGCGCGATTGTGGTCGAGGACTTCGCGCCGGACAACTCCGGCCGCACGGTCGACGAGTGGAGGTGGCTCTTCGACGCCTGGCCGGTGCCGTTCCGATCGCTGTCGCACGTGACGTCGTACTTCGGCTCGCCGCTGTTCGCCGAGTACTTCGAGGAGCGCGAGGACGGCTGGCACCTGATCGCCTCGCTCGACGACCTGTACGAGATCGCCGGCCACTGGGGCACGCGGACGTACTGGGAGTTCGTCGACGCCGTGCGGTGCCCGTCCCTGGTGGTCGAGGCGGGCAGGGGCGGCCAGCTACCGGGGCAGATGGCCGAGGCGGCCCGGCGGTCGCGCGGCCAGTACCTCTACGTCGAGGAAGCCGGTCACGTCGTGCACGACAGTGCGCCGTGGGTCTACCGCGGGGCCGTGGAGGCCTTCTTGAGCACGTCGATCTCGCCGGTCTGAGTGTCGACGATCGAGACCTCGCGGACCTTCGCGCGGATCGGCTCGACCGGGAAGACCTTCGCGAACGCCGCCTTCATCGCCTCGTCGTCGACGTCGTGGACGAGCGTGCAGTGCGGGACCCAGTTGCCCGGCAGGTAGTAGGCGCTCGGGTTCTTGACCTTGCTCGCCAGGACGTCGTGGATGGCGGAGTGGACCGCCAGCAGTTCGGTGTCCACCACCGCCGCCAGCATCAGGACGTTCTCCGACGTGGAGAAGGTGCTCAGGGTGTGCAGGTACAGGTCCGGCAGCCACAGCCGGTCCAGGTCTTCGCGCAGCTCCTTGCGGACCTTGGGGCCGATGGTGCTCGCCACGGCGTAGGTGAGGTGCGGTGGGTAGCGGAACTCGCCCCCGACTCGGGTTTGCAGCTCGCGGACCTTCCTGTCCGCCTCGTCGTCGAAGAACGCCACCAGCGCGTGCATCAGTGCTCCCCGGGCAGTGCGAACAGGCCGTCCCGCGTCTGCTCGACCAGGCCGTCGTCCAGCAGCGAGGCCAGGCACTTCTCGCGCTGCGTCACGTCGTTCCAGACGACGTCCAGCTGCAGCTTGGGCACCGGCCCCGGCGCGCCTCGCAGCACGTCCAGCAGCCTGCCGCGCACCTGGCGGTCGGTGCCGGCGAACTTCTGCACCTTCTTCTCCGGCCCGGCGTAGGCAGGCCGTCCGGCCAGCTGCCAGGCACACTCCGCGTACAGCGGGCAGTCGGCGCACTTCTGGTTCTTCGCCGTGCAGATCAACGCCCCGAGCTCCATCAGCGCGGCCGAGAACACGGCGGCGTCCTCCTGGTCCTCGGGCAGGATCGCCTCGACGTCGCGCAGGTCGCGCTTGGTGGACGGCGGACCGGCGTCACCGGCACCGTGCACAGCGCGCGCGACGACGCGGCGGACGTTCGTGTCGACGACGGCGCACTTCTGCCCGTACGCGAACGTGGCCACCGCACGGGCCGTGTAGCTGCCGATGCCGGGCAGCGACTCCAGGACCGAGATGTCCGACGGCACCACGTCGTCGTGGTCGCGGGCGATGGCGGTGGCGGCCTCGTGCAGCCTCAGCGCGCGGCGGGGGTAGCCGAGCTTGCCCCACATGCGCAGCACCTCGCCCTGGGATGACGCGGCCATCGCGGACGGCACCGGCCACTTCGCCAGCCACTCGTGCCAGATCGGCTCCACTCGGGAGACCGGCGTCTGCTGCAGCATGATCTCGCTGACCAGCACGCCCCAGGCCGTGCACTCCGGACGGCGCCACGGAAGGTCGCGGGCTGCGGTGTCCCACCAGCCCAACAGCAACTCGTGATTCATCGCCGCCCATTGTCGCGCAACGGAAAGGGCCCCCGGAGGGGCCCCTTCGCAAAGCGGATCAGGCGGCGGCGGTCTCGGCCGCGTCGACCTCGCGCAGCTCGCCGGTGTGCACGTCGTAGACGAAGCCGCGGATCTTGTCGGTGTGGGGGATGAACGGGCTGCGGCGCAGCCGCGCCATCGAGCCGCGCACGCTCTGCTCGACCACCTTGAACGCCTCGACGGCCCAGGTGGGGCGCAGGCCCGTGTCGGCCTCCAGCTCGTCCTTGAACTCGTCCTCGGTGACCATCTCGAGGCCGCAGTTCGTGTGGTGCACCAGCAGCACCTCGCGGGTGCCCAGCTTGCGCTGGCTCAGCGCCAGCGACCGGATGGCGTCGTCGGTGACGACCCCGCCCGCGTTGCGCAGCACGTGCGCCTCGCCCTGCTGCAAGCCGAAGATCTCGAACACCCGGATGCGCGAGTCCATGCAGGTCAGAATCGCCACCTGCAGGGAAGGCCGCGCGGACGAACGGTCTCCGGGAACCACGTTCCCGAGTTCGTAGTTCCGCTTGAGCAGCTCGTCGATCGCGGTCATGACACACCTCCATGGCCTACCGGCGGACCCCCAGGCGATGGAACTGGAGTTGGTGCTCGTTCACAAGGGGTTCCGGTCCATATCACGTTCACCGGATCGAGCTAGGCTCGCCTGCGCCTGGAATCCATCGGCTGCCGTTACGTTCGGGGCCGTGATCGAGCCCACAGGACCGCTGCCGTCCACGGTGTACTGGCGCCGCCGCATCGCCGCGATCGGGGCCGCGCTGGCCACTCTGGTGCTCTTGATCTGGATCGTCGGGATGTTCTCCTCGGACGAGCAGTCCGCGCAGCCGACGAACGCGGCCGCCACGTCGGCCTCCAACCCGCCGCCGAGCCTGTCCGAGTCCGCTGCCGCCTCGTCCTCGACCACGCCGCCCGCGCCGGTCGAGACGACGCCCCCGGCCCCGCCTCCCGGACCGCCGCAGCCCTGCCCGGACGACGTGATCGGGGTCGTCGCGAAGGCCAACAAGCCCTTCTACACCCTCGGTGACCAGCCGGAACTGTCGATGGACATCGTCAACAACGGGCCAGCGCCGTGCATCAGGGACATCGGCCGCGCGCACCGCGAGCTGACGGTGCTGACCGCGGACGGCGCGACCGTCCTGTGGTCCAGCAACCACTGCCTGTCGGCGGAGGGCAACGAGGTGCGGGTGATGCAGCCCAAGGAGGCCTTCAACTACGGCACGACGTGGGCCGGGTCCACCTCGCAGCCCGGCTGCGGGGCGCACACCAGGGTCGGGCCCGGCGACTACCTGCTGGTGGCGAAGCTGGCCGGGAGGACCAGCTCACCCGTAGTCTTCCGGCTCGAGCGCTGACGGCTCACGGGCCGAACCAGCGCTCCTCGGCACCTCCGCGCGGACCCGCCGACGTCTTGCCGATGATCAGCTCGGTCGCCAGGTTCACCGACCGCGGGCGCGACCGCTCGTTGGCGTCGAGCAGCAGCTTGCCGGCGGCGCGGCCCTTCTCGAGCACCGGCTGGCGGACCGTCGTGAGCCCGGCCTCCTCGCCGGCGCGGATGCCGTCGAAGCCGGTCACGGTGATGTCGTGCGGCACGCGCAGGCCGCGGCGGGCGGCCTCGGTCAGCGCACCCAGCGCCAGCACGTCCGAGGTGCAGATCAACGCGGTGACCTGCGGGTCGCGGTCGAGGACCTGGGCGGCGCCGGACGCGCCGGAGGCCATGTTGTGGTCGAAGCGCTCGACGACGGGCACCTGCGACCAGTCGACGCCCGCCTCGCTGAACGCCTCGGCGAGGCCGGACAGGCGGTTGCGCTGCACGTGGAAGTGCGCGGCGTGCTGGCGGTCGGGGGTCACGAAGCCGTCGTTGCGGTCGCGCGCCAGGCGCATGCACACGACGCCGATGCGGCGGTGGCCCAGGCCGATGAGGTGCTTCGCGAGCTCGTACATCGCGCCGCGGTCGTCGATGCCGACGCGGTCGACCGTGCCGAGGTCCGGCTGGTCGCAGACCACGGTCGGGACGGGGCGCTCCAGCACGGCGGCGAGGTGCGGGTCGTCGTCCGGCACGGAGTAGACGACGAAGCCGTCGACGCCCGCGCGGTGGACGGACGCGACGTCCTCGCGTTCCGGGTTGGCGGGGACCAGCAGCAGACCGGTGCCGGCGTCCTCGCACGCCAGCGCGAGGCCCTCCAGGAAGCCGATCGCGGCCGGGTCGCGGAACGCGTAGGAGAGGTTCTCGGTGAGCAGCAGCCCCACCGCCCCGGCCTTGCGCGTGCGCAACGAGCGCGCCACAGGATCCGGGCCGGGATAACCCAGCCTTCGGGCCGTGTCCAACACCCGCCGACGCAGCTCGGGCGAGAGCTGGTCGGGCCGGTTGTACGCGTTGGACACCGTTGTCCGGGAAACGCCCAGCTCAGCGGCCAGAGAGGCCAACGTTGCCGGACGTCGCACATGCATCGACCGCGCCATGAAAGGACCGTAACGGTTCAGAACCAATTCGTGAAGTCAGGGTGACCTGCGTCCCTCGGATGACGCATCCGCGCAGGTTGGCCCATCTGCCTTGTTCAGAATTTGGTCCAGACCAATGGGGTCAACGCCGCGGTGGTGCGCTGGACTCCCTCGCGACGAGCCGCGGGCGGAACACGCGGGTGTAGTTGTCGGTGCCCTGCCTGCGGCGATCCGGGTCGAGGCGCAGCACGAGCTCGTCGATCGCGGCCGCCGCCATCTCCTCGATCGGCTGCGCGAGGGTCGTCAAAGCGGGCGAGGAGTAGGCGGCCAGCGGGATGTCGTCGAACCCGACGACGGACAGGTCGTCCGGTACGGAGATCCCTCGTTGGTGTGCTTCGCGCATCACCCCGAGCGCCATGTGGTCCGACGAGCAGATCACCGCGGTCGGCGACACCGTGTCCAGCAGCTTCGCCACGGCCACGCCTCCGCCCTCCGCGCTGAACGACCCGTGCGAGACGTACTCCGACCCCGCCGGCAGGTGGTTCTCCTCCAGCGCGGCCGCCCAGCCGGCGCGCTTCAGGCGCGAGGGCAGGGACCGCGCCGGGCCCGACACGAACCCGATCCGCTCGTGGCCCAGGTCGATCAGGTGCTTGGTGGCCGTGTAGCCCGCGAGCTGTTCGTCCACGGTCACGTCCGGCACGTCCAGCGCGGGCGTGGCGCCGTTGAGGAACACCATGTGCACGCCGTCGGCGAGGAGCTTCGCGTAGTAGCTCGGGCGCGGCGCCTGGCCGAGCGGCACCTCGACGTTGGTGATCTCCGGCGACACGAACACCATGCCCTCGACGCCGCGGGCCAGCAGCATCCGCACGTACTCCTCCTCGCCCATCGGCGCGCCGCTGCGGGTGTTGCACAGCAGCGAGGAGTAGCCCAGGCGGGCGGCCCGCGTCTCGAGCGCCTCGGCGAACGCGGGGAAGACCGGGTTCGAGAGCTCCGGCACGAGCAGGCCGATCACGCCGGTGCGTTGCAGCGCACCGAGTCCGCGCGGGGTGTACGGCATCTCCGCGAGCACCGACAGCACCCGCTGCCTGGTCTCCTCGTTCACACCCGCGCGCCTGTTGAGAACTCGGCTGACGGTGGAGATGGACACCCCGGCTGCCCTGGCGATCTCGGACAGTCCGGACACGTTGCCTCCCTGCTCACGCTTGGTTCGGCGCAAGCCTGCCGTGTTCAGAAAATTTTTGCAATGAGCGTGTGCAAGACCGGGCCGTTACGGCTTGGTTACGGTCGACGTCTTGACCTGACCATGCTTCGGGTAGTGAAATCGCCCGCAACATTCTCGCAAAAACTTGCAAGGCCCTCATCTCAACCGGGAGATGAGGTCAGCTGGAGGGAACGGCAGCAACGATGCGACGGACAACCCTCGTGACCGCCATGGCGACGGGTGTCGCCCTCGTTCTCACCGCCTGCGGGGGCGGTGGGTCGAGCAACAGCGGATCCGACTCGGGCGAAGTGACGTTCTGGGACACCAGTGGCCCCAACGAGAGCCCCGTGTTCAAGAAGATCGCGGAAGGCTGCGCCACCAAGGACGGCTACAAGGTCAAGGTCGAGACGCAGGCGTTCGACGGCGCGCTCAACAACTACAAGACCGCCGCCCAGGGTGGTCAGGGCCCCGACGTCTTCCGCTCCGAGGTCGCGTGGGTGCCGCAGCTCGCGAAGCTCAGCCTGGTCGAGGACCTGTCCGACACCGACCTCGCGAAGGACACCTCCGACTTCCTGGACGCCCCGCTGGGCTCCACGAAGTACGAGGGCAAGACCTACGCCGTGCCGCAGGTCACCGACTCGCTCGCGCTGCTGTACAACAAGAAGAAGCTCGCCGACGCCGGTGTCGAGCCGCCGAAGACGTGGGACGAGCTCAAGACCGCGGCCGCCAAGCTGGGCGGCGAGAAGGCGTTCTTCCTCAACAACGACGCGTACTACGCGCTGCCGTTCATCTACGGCGGGGGCGGCGACCTGGTCGACGCGTCCGCCAAGAAGATCGTCGTGAACTCCGCGCAGAACGTGAAGGCGCTGGAGACCGCGAAGGGCCTGCTCGACGGCAAGGCCGCGACCACGGCGCTCGACGCGACGAACTCGTACTCGAACATGCAGGCCGCGTTCTCCTCCGGCGAGGCCGCCATGGTCGTCAACGGTCCGTGGGCCGTCGCCGACTACCTCAAGGGCGCCGCGTTCAGCGACCCGGCGAACCTCGGCATCGCCCCGGTCCCCGGCCCGTCCGCGGGCAAGGGCAGCGCGCCGGTCGGCGGTCACGACTACGTGATCCGCAAGGCCACCAAGGCGAAGCAGTCGTCGATCAAGTTCATCCAGTGCATGGCGTCGGTCGAGTCGCAGGCCACCATCGCCAAGGAGCTCGGCCTGCTGCCGACCCGCAAGTCGGCCTACCAGAACGCCGACGTCAAGTCGAACGCCGTCGTGACCGCGTTCGAGCCGGTCACCAAGACCGCGCACGAGCGTCCGTGGATCCCCGAGGGCGGCGAGCTCTTCGACCCGCTGAAGATCGGCTACGCCGACTTCCTGGCCGGCAAGAAGGACGCCAAGACCGCCCTTGACGACGTCGCCAAGTCGTACAAGGACAAGGTCCTCCCCGAGTACTCCATCGGCTGATCGTGCTGAACGGCCGGGGTTCGCGCCCCGGCCGTTCGCCTGAGGGGAGTCTCGGTGCGTCGGTTCCTGGACAGGTACTGGTACGCGTATGCGATGGTGCTGCCGGTCGTGGTGGTCATCGCGGTGTTGGTGCTCTACCCGCTCGCGCAGGGCGTGTTCTTCACCTTCACGAACATCAACGAGGGCAACATCGCCAACCCGATCCTCGACCGGCCGTCGACCTACGACGTGGTGGGGTTCAAGAACTACCTCAACGTCCTGTCGGGCGGCGAGTCGTTCGGGTCGTTCTGGGGCACGCTGGTCCGCACGCTGATCTGGACGTTCTCCTGCGTGGTCCTGCACTACACGATCGGCCTGGGCCTCGCGATGCTGCTCAACCGCCAGGTGCGCGGCCGGGCGCTCTACCGCGTGCTGCTGATCCTGCCGTGGGCCGTGCCCGCGTTCATCAGCGCGTTCGCGTGGAAGTACATGTTCAACGCGCAGTACGGCATCATCAACCAGCTCCTGCGCTCCGTGGGGCTGCCGGACCCGGTGTGGCTCGGCCAGTCGAACTGGGCGCTGGTGTCGGTGATCATCGTGAACACGTGGCTCGGCGTGCCGTTCATGATGGTCGCGCTCCTGGGCGGCCTGCAGTCGATCCCCAGCGACCTCTACGAGGCGGCCGAGGTGGACGGCGCGACGCCGTGGCAGCGGTTCCGGCACGTGACGCTGCCGGGCCTGCGCTCGGTGTCGTCGACGGTGGTGCTGCTGGGCATCATCTGGACGTTCAACATGTTCCCGGTGATCTACCTGATCGCGGGTCCGAACCCGAACGCCCGGATCCTGGTCACCTACGCGTTCGAGCGCTTCTTCTCCGGCGCGTCCCGCGACTACGCGATCGCGTCGACCTACGGCGTGCTGATCCTTTCGGTGTTGTTGGTGTTCGCCACGGTCTACCGGCGGGCGCTGCGCAAGCAGGGCGAGGTGTGGTGACGTGACGCTCGATGCTTCGTCTCTCCAGGTCGTCCAGGCCCCCGAACGGCGGCTGCGCCGCACGGACAGGTCCAAGGGCGCGTCCATCGCCCTGCACGCGGCGCTGGTCGTCGCCTCGGTCATCGCCGTGTTCCCGGTCTTCTGGGTGTTCGTCACGTCCCTGAAGCCGGACGCGCGGGCGGTCGAGCCGACGCCCAAGCTGTTCAACGAGTCCTCTTTGGACAACTACACCCGCGTGCTGTCCGGCGAGAAGGGCGACTTCCTCGCCTGGTTCGGCAACTCCGTGCTGATCGCGCTGATGACGACCGTCCTCGGCGTGTTCATCTCGGCGACGGCGGGCTACGCGGCGTCGCGGTTCCGGTTCCCCGGCAAGCGCGGCCTGATGATGTCGTTCCTGCTGGTGCAGATGTTCCCGTTCGCGGTGCTCATCGTGCCGCTCTACAACATCCTGATCGCGTTGGGGCTCAACGGGACCTCGATCGGCCTCGTGCTGGTCTACTGCACGACCGCGGTGCCGTTCTGCACCTACATGCTGAAGGGCTACTTCGACACGGTGCCGGCCGACATCGACGAGGCCGGCCGCGTGGACGGCCTGTCGCCGTTCGGCGTGTTCTGGCGGCTGATCCTGCCGCTCGCGAAGCCCGGTCTCGCCGTGACGTCGTTCTACGCGTTCCTGACGGCCTGGGGCGAGGTGGCGTTCGCGTCGGCGTTCCTGTCCGCCGCGGACGAGTCGAAGACGCTGGCCGTCGGGCTGCAGGTGTTCGTGCAGCAGAACAGGACGGAGTGGGGGCACCTCGCCGCCGCGTCCATCCTGGTGGCGATCCCGGCGATCGTCGTGTTCTACCTGGTGCAGCGGTTCCTGGTGCAGGGCCTCGCGTCCGGCGCCGTGAAGGGCTGACCAGAGCACGCGTTCCGGCGTAAGCGCTTACGTTGTCTCGACTGGGAACGTAAGCGCTTACGGCTGTTCCCGTAAGCGCTTGCAATCCCTAACGTCGCGCCCAGACAAGGTGAAAGGTGCGTCACATGGCTGAGGTGTCCTACGTCAAGGCTTCGCGGGTCTTCTCCGGCAACCCGCCGGTCCGCGCGGTCGACGAGCTGTCGCTCGAAGTCGCCGACGGCGAGTTCCTGGTGCTGGTCGGGCCGTCCGGTTCCGGCAAGTCGACGGCGCTGCGCATGCTCGCGGGTCTCGAGGACGTCGACGAGGGCGCCATCCACATCGGCGGCAAGGACGTCACCAACGTGCCGCCGAAGGGCCGGGACATCGCCATGGTGTTCCAGTCCTACGCGCTCTACCCGCACATGACCGTCGCCGAGAACATGGGCTTCGCGCTCAAGCTGCGCGGTGTGTCGAAGACCGAGATCAAGGCGAAGGTCGAAGAGGCCGCCAAGATGCTCGACCTCACCAAGTACCTGGAGCGCAAGCCGAAGGCCCTGTCCGGTGGTCAGCGCCAGCGCGTCGCCATGGGCCGCGCCATCGTCCGCGAGCCCTCCGTGTTCCTCATGGACGAGCCGCTGTCCAACCTGGACGCCAAGCTCCGCGTCGAGACGCGCGCGAACATCGCCGCCCTCCAGCAGCGCCTCGGCACCACCACGATCTACGTCACGCACGACCAGGTCGAGGCCATGACGATGGGCCACCGCGTCGCGGTGCTCAAGGACGGCCTGCTGCAGCAGTGCGACACGCCCCGCGCGCTGTACGACCGACCGGCCAACGCGTTCGTCGCGGGCTTCATCGGCTCGCCGGCCATGAACCTCAAGACCGTGCCGATCACGTCGGAGGGCGCGAAGCTCGACGGCGTCATCGTGCCGCTCTCGCGCGACGCGATCGCCGCCGCCGGTGGTCTGGACGAGGTCACCTTCGGCATCCGCCCCGAGGCGCTCGGCATCGTGCCGTCGAGCGAGGAGGGCATGGAGATGGTCGTCGAGCTGGTCGAGGAGCTCGGCGCCGACGCGCTCGTGCACGGCGCCGTGAAGATCGGCGACGCGTCGCAGCGCTTCGTCGTCCGCGTCGACGGCCGCACGCCGCCGACCCTGGGCCAGCACGTCAAGGTCGCCGTCCGCGACCACAGCGAGATCCACCTGTTCCACCCCGAATCGGGCGAGCGCCTGGAGGCGTGAGTCACACCCGAAAGCCCCCGGCGTGACCGTCGGGGGCTTTTTCGTGTCGTAAGATGAACTCGACAACGGTTTCCATTACCTGATCGAGGGACGCGTGATGACTCTCCGCAACGTTCTGGTCGGCGCTCTCGCCGTCGCCAGCCTGACCGCCTGCGGCACGAGCACGCCGGCCGCCGACAACGGGAAGATCCAGGTCGTGGCCTCCACCAACGTGTGGGGCAGCGTCGTGAAGGCCGTCGGCGGCGACGACGTCGAGGTCAAGGCGCTGCTCGACGACCCGAGCGCCGACCCGCACTCCTACGAGAGCAAGCCCGCGGACGCGGCCCTGGTCAAGGACGCGAAGCTCGTCGTCTTCAACGGCGGCGGCTACGACGACTTCTTCGCGAAGCTCATCACCAACGACGCGACCAAGAAGGTCGAGGCGTTCCCGCTGCGCGAGCACGACCACGCCGGCGAGCCGTCCACCAGCGCGGCGCCCGACGCCGACGGCCACGACCACAGCGTGAACGAGCACGTCTGGTACGACCTGCACACCGTCCAGGCGGTGGCCCAGGCGGCGGCGACCGAGCTCGCCGCCATCGCGCCGGACAAGAAGGCCGCGTTCGAGAAGAACTCGGCCGACTTCGCCGCCAAGCTCGAGGAGCTCGAGAAGAAGGTCGACGGCATCGGCGCCGGCAAGAAGGTCGCCTCGACCGAGCCGATCGCGCACTACCTGCTCGACGAGACCGGCGCCGAGGACGTCACGCCGGAGGAGTTCAGCAAGGCGATCGAGGAGGAGTCGGACGTGCCGGCCGCCGCGCTCGCGTCGATGAACCAGCTGGTCGAGGGCAAGCAGGTGAACGTGCTGGTCAACAACACCCAGACCGAGAACCAGGTCACGAAGGGCCTCGTCGACAAGGCCAAGTCCGCCGGCGTGCCGGTCGTCGCGGTCACCGAGACGCTGCCCGAGGGCGTGACCGGCTACCTTGACTGGATGAGCAAGCAGGTGGATGCGCTCTCGCAGGCGCTCAAGGCATGAGCGCGATCTCGCTGCGCGGGGCCCGGCTGTCCTACGGCGACCGGGTCCTGTGGGACGGCCTCGACCTCGACGTGTCGCCGGGTGAGTTCCTCGCGGTCCTCGGGCCCAACGGGTCCGGCAAGACCAGCCTGATGCGCGTGCTGCTCGGACTGCAGCCGCTCTCGGCCGGGTCCGTGGCCGTGTCCGGCGGGAACCGGTCGATCGGGTACGTCCCGCAGCAGCGAGCGCTGGACCAGTCGATGACGTTGCGCGGCCGCGACCTCGTCGGGCTCGGGTTGGACGGGCACCGGTGGGGGCTCGGCCTGCGGGCCCGGCGCGAGCGGCGGATCCGCGTCGACGCGGCCATCGAGTCCGTCGGCGGCACGCGGTACGCGGACTCGCCCATCGGGGTGCTGTCCGGCGGCGAGCAGCAGCGGTTGCGGGTCGCCCAGGCGCTGGTCGGCGACCCGTCGGTGTTGCTGTGCGACGAGCCCCTGCTGTCCCTGGACCTCGCGAACCAGCGGGTGGTGTCCGAGCTGATCGACAAGCGGCGGCGGGAGGCCGACACCGCGGTTCTCTTCGTCACGCACGAACTGAACCCCGTGCTGCCGCTGGTGGACCGGGTGCTGTACCTCGTGGGCGGGCGGTTCCGGATCGGGACGCCGGAAGAGGTCATGAACTCCCGGACGTTGTCCGAGCTCTACCGGACGCCCGTCGAGGTCGTCCGGGTGCGGGACCAGATCCTCGTGGTGGGTGCCGGTGCCTGCGAGGAGCAGACGCACCACCTGACCGCCGAGGCGGCGTCGTGACCTTCTTCGACCTGCTCGAGCTCGACTTCGTGCAGACCGCCCTGCTCGCCGCCGCGGTGCTGGGCCTGGTCGCCGGCGTGCTCGGGCCGCTGGTCGTCACGCGCAAGATGGCGTTCGCGGTGCACGGGACCAGCGAACTGGCCTTCACCGGTGGCGCCGCCGCCCTGCTGCTCGGGGTCGGGGTCGGCTACGGGGCGCTGGCCGGGTCGATTCTCGCCGCCGTTCTGCTCGGCGTCCTGTCCCGGCGGGAGAGCGACCGGGACTCGGTCATCGGCGCCATCCTGGCTTTCGGACTCGGGATGGGAATCCTGATGCTCGCCCTCTACAAGGGACGGGCCGCCAACAAGTTCGGGTTGCTCACCGGGCAGATCGTCGGGGTGGACTCCACCGACCTGACGTTGCTCGTCGTGTCCTCCGTGGCCGTTCTCGGCGTGCTGGCCGTCATCTACCGGCCGTTGTTCTTCGCGTCCGTGGATCCCGACGTGGCTGTTTCCCGCGGGGTTCCGGTTCGGGCTCTGTCGATCGTCTTCGCCGTGCTGGTCGGGGTGGCCACCGCGCTGTCCGTGCAGGTCGTGGGGGCCCTGCTCGTGCTGGCGTTGATGATCACTCCTGCTGCTGCCGCCATGCGGATCACCGCTTCTCCCTGGCGGGCCACTGTGTTGTCCGTTGTTTTTGCCGAGCTTGCTGCTGTGGGTGGGATTTTGTTGTCCTTGCAGCCTGGGTTGCCGGTTTCTGCTTTGGTCACTGCGGTTAGTTTTGTCATTTATCTTGTTTGTCGGGGGGTTGGGGCTTTTCAGCGGCGGGCTGTTTAGGGGGTTTGCCGTGCGGGGGGTTGCCGTGCGGGGTGCGGCTGGGCGGGTGGTTGCCGTGCGGGGTGCGGCCGGGCGGGTGGTCACCATGCGGGCGGCCGGCTTGCGTTGCGTGCTTCCCCTCAGGGGCTCTGCCCCCGAACCCCCGGCAATCTGATCGGGGGCACCGCGCCGCTGGCGGGTTGATGGCACGCCTGGTGCGTTGGGCGGCTGCCGGTTGCGTTGGTGGTTGCGTTGCGGTGGGTGCCCCGTCCCAAGTCGCACCAGGAGC
>NZ_JBHXCW010000174.1:0-16893 GCF_042725365.1 Lentzea sp. NPDC060358
CCTCCACCTCGGCGTGCGACCGCCCGGCGGCGACGGCCGCACAGGCGCGCAGGACCGAGAACCCGAGCCCCATGCCGGTCGAGCGCGAGTCGACCACGCGGATGCGCGACGGGTCGATCTCCTCGGCCGCGAGCCGTGCGGCCTCCCACGTCCCGGACAGCTCACGGGACAGGTGCACGGACACGACCGCGTCGGACGACGACAGCACCTCGCGGTAGACGTCGGCCATCTCGCCCGGTGTGGGCCGCGATGTCGTCACCCGGCGGTGCTCGCCCAGGGCGCCGGCCAGCTCGAACGGGCCGAAGTCGACGCCGTCGAGACGCCCGGCGCCGTCCACCGCGACGTGCAACGGCACCACGGTGATCGAATGGCGCTTCGCGAACCCCTCGGGCAGGTATGCCGTGGAGTCGGTGACGATGGAGATGCGCACGAGCGACGAGCCTACGGGGCTCACTCCTGCGGGGTGCTCATCGCCACGGACGAGATGAGCGCCGCCATCGCCTTGCCCACGAGCTCGTGCCCCTCCCAGCCCCAGTGCATCCCGTCGGGGTTCCCGGCGCCCGACCGCACGTGGTCCCCGATCACCGCGGGCAGGTCCAGCAACGGCACTCCCGCGCGCCCGGCCCACCCGCGCACGGCCGCCACGGCCGCCGGATGTCCCTGGTGGGCGGACGCGTAAGTCGGCGCACGGTGCACCGAGGGCACGATCCCGACGGCCGGCATCGTGTACTGGAGGTTGCGCACGGACTGCAGCATGTCCCGCAGGTAGCGCGCGGTCAGCGCCGGCGGCAGCGACGCCCGCGTGTAAGGCGCCAACCGCGGCTGCACGTCCTGATAGCGCGCACGCACCCAACGCCGCAGCCAGTCCGGACGGACATAACGCAGCCCCTCGCGCAGGTACGTGGGCAACGGCGAGGGCAGCGTGTCCATGCTGCCCACCGCGAACACCAGCACGTCCGTGCGCGGCAGCAACGACCAGATGCGGGGGTCCCCGGTCAACGCCCACCAGGCGTCGCGGGCCGTCCACCCGAACCCGGCCGCCAGCTCCGCCGACCCGCCCAGCTCGGCGGCACAGATGTTGTGCCACAGCCGCGGGTGGTCGGCGGGCAGCGGTCCGGACGGCCCGAAGAACGACAGCGAGTCGCCGAGGACCAGCAGTCTCAACGCGTGGTGCCCGCGTTGTACGACGTGAGCCGCCACTGGTCGTTGCGGCGGGTGAACACGGTCCAGTGGCAGTTCGAGATGCCGCCGAGCTGGGACCAGTTCTGCACCGGCAGGCCGAGCAGCCGGCCGGTCAACGCGCTGATCAGGCCACCGTGCGCGCACAGCAGCACGGTCTCGGAGAACTCCGCGTCCACCTCGTGCACGACCTGGATCGCCCGTTCGGCCACGTCGACGCGCGACTCGCCGTCGGGCGGGGTGAAGGTCGGGTCGGTGCGCCACACGGTGACGGCTCCCGGCCACTCCTGCTCGACCTCGGCCAGGTTGAGCCCCTGCCACTTGCCCAGGTGGGTCTCGCGCAGGCGCGGGTCGATCCGCAGCGGCACGTCCGCCGAGGTCGTGAAGACCTTCGCGGTCTCGCGCGCGCGTTGCAGGTCGGAGGCCACGACGACCTCCGGTTCGAACCCGGCGAGCACCGGCACGGCGAAACGGGCCTGGTTCAGGCCGGTCTCGGTGAGCGCCGAGTCCAGATGACCCTGCAGACGACCTGTCGCGTTGTAGTCGGTCTCACCGTGCCGCCACAGCACGAGCCGGCTCAGGGCCATCAGCTACCTCATTCAGCCGTGGAGTCGGCGGGGACGTCCGCTTCGAACTCGATCCGCGGGCAGTCCTTCCACAGCCGCTCCAGGCCGTAGAAGCTGCGCTCCTCCGTGTGCTGCACGTGCACCACGACGTCCACGAAGTCCAGCAGGACCCACCGGCCCTCGCGGGCCCCTTCGCGGCGCACCGGCTTCGTGCCGGCCTCCCGCAGCTTCTCCTCGATGTTGTCGACGATCGCGCCGACCTGCCGCTCGTTCGGAGCGGACGCGATCACGAACACGTCCGTGATCACGAGCTGGTCGGAGACGTCGAGCACCGTCACGTCGTGCGCCTTCTTGTCGGCCGCTGCGTTCGCCGCGACCAGCGCCAGCCGTCGTGCCTCGTCGGTGGCTGCCACGTCACTCCTCTGACTTCCGGTGCGCGTCGATACGCCCACACGAGTTACCGAGGGTACCGGCGAGCGCCAAACGCCCACCGCGCGCCCAGGCATGACGAAGGCCACCTCAGCGCCCTGAGGTGGCCTTCACCTGCGACTGAGCCTAGAGCGGGCGGACCTGCTGGGCCTGCGGCCCCTTCTGGCCCTGGCCGACCTCGAACTCGACCTTCTGGTTCTCCTCGAGCGACCGGAAACCCTTGGACTGGATCTCCGAGTAGTGCACGAAGACGTCTGCCGAACCGTCGTCGGGCGCGATGAAGCCGAAGCCCTTTTCGGCGTTGAACCACTTCACGGTGCCTGTAGCCAAAGTCTTGCCTTCCACGAACCAGCAACAACCCGCTGATTGTTGCCTCCCGCGCGCTCGGATGCACGCAAAATCCACTCGAACGTGGTTACGACTCGGAGTACAGGCCCGTCTTGGCGATGTACTGGACCACCCCGTCCGGAACCAGGTACCAGACGGGCTGCCCCGAGGCGGTGCGCGCGCGGCAGCCGGTGGAGGAGATCGCCATGGCCGGGACCTCGACGAGCGAGACGGCTCCCGGCGGCAGGTGGCGGTCGTTCAGCGTGTAGCCCGGACGGGTGACTCCGATGAAGTGGGCCAGCTCGAACGCGTCCGCGGCGCGCTTCCACGACAGGATCTGCTCGAGCGCGTCGGCGCCGGTGATGAAGAACAGCTCGGCGTCGGGGTACTGCCTCTTCAGGTCCGTGAGGGTGTCCACGGTGTAGGTGGGGCCGTCGCGGTCGATGTCGACTCGGCTGACCGAGAACCTGGGGTTGGACGCGGTGGCGATGACCGTCATCAGGTAGCGGTCCTCGGCGGGCGAGACCTCGCGCGACGCCTTCTGCCAGGGCTGACCCGTCGGCACGAAGATCACGCGATCGAGGTCGAACCGGTCCTGCACCTCGCTGGCGGCCACGAGGTGGCCGTGGTGGACGGGGTCGAAAGTGCCGCCCATGACGCCGATGCGCATCGAAACAGCGTAGACCGGCGCCGGGCCGCTCCCGAGGCCCAGCGCCGGTCGTGCTGATCACACCGCACGGCCCAGGGGGAGGACGGGCCGTGCGGTGCGCGGCCCACCCCGAAGCGGAGCCGCGCACTGGAGGAACGCGCTTCCCCGGTCCCCGTGACGCGGTTCGGCCATGATTTTTCCTACCAGGCGACCGGGAGCCGGACCGGGCCCCTGACCAGCGAGCCCCGCCGGAACTCGACGGGTTCCGCGAGACGCAGACCCGGCATGCGGCGCAGCAGCGTGCCCAGGGCGACCTGCAGTTCCATCCGCGCGAGCTGCGAGCCCAGGCAGAAGTGGATGCCGTGGCCGAACTGCAGGTGCTGCCCGACCTCGCGGTCCAGGTCCAGCTCGTCGGCGTGCGCGTACGTGGTCGCGTCCCGGTTGGCCGACGACGCGACCACCAGGACCGCGTCGCCCTCCTTCACCAGGGCGTTGCCGACCTGGACGTCCTCGGTCGCGATGCGGGTGAAGCCGGCGCCGCTGCCCAGCGGGATGTACCGCAGCAGCTCCTCGACGGCGTTGGGCAGCTTGTCCGGGTTCTCGCGCAGGCTCTTCGCCTCGTCCGGGTGCTCAAGCAGCACGACGACGCTGTTGGCGATCATGTTCGCGGTCGTCTCGTGGCCCGCGACCAGCAGCGTGATGCCGAACCGGACGAGTTCCTCCTCGCTCAGCCGGTCGTCGTCGTCCCGTGCGATCACGAGTGCGCCCATCAGGTCGTCCGCGGGGTTCGCACGGCGCTTGGCGACGAGTTCGGTGAAGTAGGCGTGCAGCTTCTGGAACCCCTGCATCGCCTCTTCCGGCGTGTAGCCGCCGACCGTCGCGAGGACCTGGTTCGACCACGTCCGGAAGTCGTCGCGGTCCTCGAACGGCACGCCGAGCAGCTCGCAGATGACCGTCACCGGGAACGGCATGCTGAAGCCCTCGACCAGGTCACCGGGGTTGGCGAGGTGGTCGAGCAGCTCGTCGGTGATCTGCTGGGCGCGCGGCCGCAGCTCCTCGATGCGGCGCACGGTGAACGCCTTGGACACCAGCCGGCGCATGCGCGCGTGGTCCGCGCCGTCGTGCGTGAGGATGGACCCGCCCGGTGCGATGAGCGGCTGCATCCTCGGCACGTCCTGGCCGACGGTGCGCGCACGGCTGAACCGCGGGTCGCCGAGCACGAACTTCGTCTCGTCGTAGGTCGTGACGAGCCAGCCCTCGCCGCCGTACGGGTACGTCACGCGCGAAACGGGTTCGTCGCGCCGCAGGCGTTCGTAGGTCGGGTCGAGGGTCAGGCCGTCGGTCTCGGAGAACGGGTACGTGGGAGCCATGTCTCCGAACGTAGAGCTACGCCTTCGGTCGTGTGTGGCCTTCGCCCCACACGACCCATTTCGAGGACGTCAGCTCGGACAGGCCCATCGGGCCGCGCGCGTGCAGCTTCTGCGTGGAGATGCCGATCTCCGCGCCCATGCCGAACTCCGCGCCGTCGGTGTAGGCCGTGGAGGCGTTGACGAACACGGCCGCGGCGTCCACACGGGCCGTGAACTTGCGTGCCGCCGTGACGTCGTTCGTCACGATGGCCTCGCTGTGACCGGAGCCGTACGTGGCGATGTGCTTGACCGCTTCGTCCAGGGAGTCGACGACCTTGGCTGCGATGTCGAGGCTCAGGTACTCGGTGCCCCAGTCCTCGTCCGTCGCCGTGACGACGTCCGGCTGCCGCGCGAACCGCTCGTCGCCGTGGACGGTCACGTCCTCCCGCTGCAACGCCTTGGTGACGCGCGGGACGAACTCGTCCGCGACGTCCTTGTGCACCAGGAGGGACTCGGCCGCGTTGCAGACGCTCGTGCGCCGCGTCTTGGCGTTGAGGACGATCGCCTCGGCCATGTCGAGGTCGGCGTGCGCGTCGACGTAGACGTGGCAGTTGCCGACGCCGGTCTCGATCGTGGGAACCGTGGCCTGCTCGACGACGGCGTTGATCAG
This sequence comes from Lentzea sp. NPDC060358, assembly GCF_042725365.1. Classification (NCBI taxonomy): domain Bacteria; kingdom Bacillati; phylum Actinomycetota; class Actinomycetes; order Pseudonocardiales; family Pseudonocardiaceae; genus Lentzea; species Lentzea sp. NPDC060358. The sequence continues at coordinate 5,170 of NZ_JBHXCW010000174.1, forward strand.
ACCGGCGCCACCGCGCGGGATCACCAGGTCGACGAGGCCGCGCGCGGTGATGAGGTGGGTGACGGACGCGCGGTCGTGGCACGGCAGCAGCTGCACGCAGTCGGCCGGCAGGTGCACGCTCTCGAGCGCGTCCCGCAGGACGGCGACCAGCGTGGTGTTGGAGTGCTCGGCGGTCGAGGAACCGCGCAGCAGCGCGGCGTTGCCCGACTTCAGCGCCAGCCCGGCGGCGTCGACCGTGACGTTCGGGCGGGCCTCGTAGACCATGCCGACGACGCCCATCGGGACGCGGACCTGCTTGAGCTCCAGGCCGTTCGGGAGGATGCCGCCGCGCAGCACCTCGCCGACCGGGTCGTTCTGGCCCGCAACGGTTTCGAGGCCCTTGGCGACGCCTTCGATCCGCGCGTCGTCCAGCGCGAGGCGGTCGAGGATGCCGTCCGGGAGGCCGGCGGCCCTGCCCGCCTCGAGGTCCTTCGCGTTGGCCTCGATGATCTCCGGCGCGCGCTCGCGGAGTGCGGCTGCCATCGCGTGCAGCGCGGTGTCCTTGCGCTCACGGGTGGCGAGGACTAGTTCGTCGGCGGCGACTCGGGCACGGCGGGCGGCCGCGTGCACCTGGTCGCGCAGGTCATCAGTCACCCTTCACACAGTACGACCTGTGGATGCGCAGATGAGAGCGGGTTTCCGCGCGATGGCGCCCACTACAGGGTGTACACGACCAGGCGAGCAAGGCGCCGAATCAACAACTCTGCGGGTTCGTACTGGCCATCCGGTCACCTCTTCGAGTCAACCGCCGGAGTCGATTCGGCGCGAAGCGGTGACCGGACGGTCAACTTCCCGGCGAGCTCGCCGACATCGGCGAAGCAGCGGCGAACGACCGCGCTGCGGCCTGGCAAGCTGCCTCTCATGGACGACATCGCTTTGCGAGAACTGGCGGAGGAACGGCTCCGGGCACTGGCGGGCCCGGGGGCGGTGCTGCGCGAGGACCAGTGGACCGCGATCCACACCCTCGTGGCCCAGCGCCGCAGGGCCCTCGTCGTCCAGCGCACGGGCTGGGGCAAGTCGGCGGTCTACTTCATCGCGACGGCCTTGCTGCGCCAGCTCGGCGAGGGGCCGACGGTCATCGTGTCGCCGCTGCTCGCGTTGATGCGCAACCAGGTCGACGCCGCGGCACGGGCGGGTGTGCACGCGGTGACGATCAACTCGGCCAACACCGGCGAGTGGGACGCCGTGCAGGAGCAGGTGGCCGCGGGTGAGGTCGACGTGCTGCTGGTGAGTCCGGAGCGGCTCAACAACCTCGACTTCCGGGACGCGGTGCTGCCCGCGCTGACGGCGTCGGCGGGCATGCTCGTGGTCGACGAGGCGCACTGCATCTCGGACTGGGGGCACGACTTCCGGCCCGACTACCGCAGGCTGCGGACGTTGCTGACGGAGCTGCCGGCGGGCGTGCCGGTGCTGGCGACGACGGCGACGGCCAACGACCGGGTGGTCCACGACGTGACCGAGCAGCTCGGGCTCGGCGCCGACGAGGGCACGCTCGTGCTGCGCGGGCCGCTCGACCGGGACAGCCTGCGGCTCGCCGTCGCGGTGCTGCCGACCGCGCAGGCGCGGCTCGGGTGGCTGGCCGAGCAGCTGGAGCGGCTGCCGGGGTCCGGGATCATCTACACGCTCACGGTCGCGGCGGCGGACGACATCGCGGCGTTCCTCGCCTCGCGCGGGTTCGCGGTGGCCGCGTACTCCGGCAAGACCGAGCCGGCCGAACGCGAGCGGGCCGAGGAGGACCTGCTGAACAACCGGGTCAAGGCGCTCGTCGCCACGTCCGCGCTGGGCATGGGGTTCGACAAGCCGGACCTGGGGTTCGTCGTGCACGTGGGCGCTCCTTCGTCACCGATCGCGTACTACCAGCAGATCGGCCGCGCGGGCCGCGGCGTCGAACGGGCCGAGGTCGTGCTGCTGCCGGGGCACGAGGACAAGGACATCTGGGCCTACTTCTCGTCGCTCGCCTTCCCCGCCGAGGTCGTGGTGCGGCAGGTGCTGTCCGCGCTCGACGGGGCCGGGCGGCCGCTGTCGACGGCGGCGCTGGAGCCGATGGTCGAGCTGTCGCGCGGGCGGCTCGAGGTCGTGCTGAAGGTGCTGGACGTCGACGGCGCGGTGCGGCGGGTGCGGGGCGGCTGGGAGTCGACCGGGCGGCCGTGGGAGTACGACGGCGAGCGGTACGCGCGCATCGCGGAGGCCCGGCGGGCCGAGCAGCAGGTGATGATCGAGTACCTGCGGACGTCCGGGTGCCGGATGAAGTTCCTGCAGGACCAGCTCGACGACCCGAGCTCGCACGAGTGCGGGCGCTGCGACAACTGCACCGGCGAGCGGCTGTCGGTGGAGGTGTCCGAGGTCGCGGCGGAGGCGGCGCGCGAACGGCTGCTGCGTCCCGGTCTCGACGTGGCGCCCCGCAAGATGTGGCCGACGGGCATGGCCGCGATCGGGGTGCCGCTGTCGGGCAAGATCCCGGCGGCCGAGGTGGCGGCCACCGGGCGGGCGCTCGGTCGGCTCACCGACATCGGCTGGGGCAATCGGTTGCGCGACCTGCTCGGTGATGCCGAGGACCGGGAGATCCCGGACGACGTGTTCGCGGCGTGCGTCAAGGTGCTCTCGGCATGGAGCTGGGACGAACGGCCGGTCGGCGTGGTGACGGTCGGTTCCCGGCGGCGGCCCCGGCTGGTCGGCAGCTTCGGGGAGAAGATCTCCTCGATCGGGCGGCTGCCGTTGCTGGGCGCGGTCTGGCTCGGCGAGTCGACGCACCGGGCCAACTCCGCCCAGCGGCTGGCGGGGCTCGTGCGGTCGGGCGACGTGCCGGACGTGTCCGGTGTGGACGGTCCGGTGCTGCTGGTGGACGACCACGTCGACACGGGCTGGACGATGACCGTGGCGGCGCGGATGCTCAGGAAGGAGGGGGTGCCCGCGGTGCTGCCGTTCGCGCTGGCGGTGACGAACTGAGCGCCGGCGTGGCACTGTGCGGGGCATGACTCCGGACGTCGTGCGGTTCCGGCAGGCCGATCTCCTGACAGCGCTGTACCGGCGGTTCGGGCCGGTCGTGCGGCTCGGGCCCTACACCTGCCTGCTCGGACCGGAGGCGAACCGGTTCCTGTTCGCGCACTCCGAGCTGTTCGAGGTGGAGCGGGCGTTCCAGTCGCTCGTGCCGGTGGACGGGCCCACGTCGTTGATCGTCAGCGACGGCGAGGACCACAAGCGGCGGCGGAGGCTCGTGCAGCCGGCGTTGGTGCACCGGCAGATCGCGAACCACGTGCCGGTCGTCGAGGCCTGTGCGGAGGCGGCGCTCGACGCGTGGCGGCCCGGGCAGGTGCTCGACGTCTACCAGGAGTTCCGGCGGGCGATCAGGCGCAGCACGATCCACGCGCTGTTCGGCGAGGACCTGGCGCGGGACGCGGACTTCTTCGGCGCGCACCTGCAGGTGCTGATCAACCTGATCGACCGCAGCCCCGCGGTGATCACGTGGCTGCGGCGGACCAGGGCACCGGCCTGGCGCAACGCGATGAGGGCGCGCAGAGCCGTGGACGCGCGGGTCTACCGGGCGATCGCGCAGGCGCGGCAGGGCGGGGCGGCCGGTGCCGTGCTCGCGGCGCTCGTGCAGGGTGACGAGCTGAGCGACCTCGAGGTGCGCGACCAGGTCGTCACGCTGATCGCGGCCGGGTACGAGACGACCAGCGCCGCGATGGCGTGGGCGGTCTTCGCCCTGCTGCGGCACGACGGGGTCTGGGAACGGGCGCGGGAGGACGACGGGTACCTGGCCGACGTCGTGAACGAGACGCTGCGGCTGTACCCGCCGGCGGTGATCTCGGCACGGGTGGCGGCGCGGCCGTTCGAGTTCGCCGGGAAGCGGATCGCGCGGGGCGCGTTCCTGCTCTACAGCCCGTACGTCACGCACCGGCTGGCCGAGGTGTGGCCGGACCCGCTGCGGTTCGACCCCGGCCGGTGGGAGCGCAAGCCGGCGCCGCACGAGTTCCTGCCGTTCGGCGGCGGGCCGCACCGGTGCATCGGCGCCGGGTTCGCCACGACCGAGCTGACGGTGATGCTGAAGGCGTTGCTGCGGCGGCCGAAACCGGAGCTGCTCCCCCAGCGGGTCGTTCCGTCGGGTCTCGCCGCGATGCGTCCGCGGCACGGTCTCAGGGTCCGAGCAGCAGGATGACCGTCGCGGCCAGGGACGCGAGGCCGCGCACGTGGTTCCAGAGCGTCCACTTGCGCAGGTACTCGGGCCAGTAGGCGTCGTCGGTCCGTTCGAGGCGGTTGTTCATGGGCACGTTGACGACCATCGTCAGCAGGAACGCGCCGACGAAGTAGAGCAGGCCGCCCACGACGCGGCCCTGGAAGACCTCCACTCCGCACAGGACGGCGCCGCCGAGGAACAGCAGCAGGAACACCGGGTTCTGGATGCGCGCGTTCATCCGGCGCATCGCGCCGCGGGCGTCCTCCGGTGCCAGGTCCGCGAGGCCCGGCATCACGGCCGTCGAGAAGGCGAAGAACACCCCGGCCATCAGACCGGTGGCGGTGGCTGCGATCAGCGTCGTCGTCCCCATGCCGCTCACTCTGACGGCCGGCATCGGGACTCTCAATGACAGTTCATCGCGCAGGCTTGCTCGTTCGTCCAGAATCACCGGCATGACGGACGCACTGGGCGAGGCGCTGCACCTGTTGAGGATGTCCGGCACCTTCTACTGCCGCAACGAGCTCAGCGAGCCGTGGGGCCTGACTATGCCCGGCATGACGGACTGCCTCTGGTTCCACGTCCTCACCAGCGGCCGCTGCGAGGTGGAGGTCAACGGCGGCGTCACCGTGCTCGAACCCGGTGACGTGCTGCTCGTACCGGGAGGCCAGGGCCACCGGCTCCGCAGCGGGGACTCGGAGTTGCCGCTGGTCACGACGTTGCCGCACCTGTTCGAGACGGAGAACTACGCGATCCTGCGCCACGGCGGCGGTGGCGCCGTCACGCACCTCGTGTGCGGCGCGGTCCGCTTCGACGACCCGGCCGCGAAGCACCTCGTCGACGTCCTCCCGCCGACGGTGCACGTGCGGCAGGCCGACGACATGCGCGCCACGATCGACCTCATGGCCGCCGAGGCCAGAGCGGTGCGGCCCGGTGGCGAAACGGTCATCACCCGGCTCGCGGACGTGCTGGTGATCCAGACGATCCGCTCGTGGCTCGCCCACGACCCGGCGGCACGCACCGGGTGGCTGGGTGCGTTGCAGGACCGGCAGATCGGGCGGGCGCTGGCGTTGATCCACCGCGATCCCGCGCAGCCGTGGACCGTCGAACGGCTCGCGCACCAGACCGCGATGTCGCGGTCGGCGTTCGCGGCACGGTTCACCGACCTCGTGGGCGAGCCGGCGATGCGGTACGTGACGCGGTGGCGCATGCACGTGGCGGTGACCCGTCTCAAGAACCGCGACAGCACGGTCAGCGAGGTCGCCCGCGGCCTCGGCTACGAGTCGGAGGCCGCGTTCAGCCGGGCGTTCAAACGGGTCGTCGGGGTCTCCCCCGGTCAGGCGCGGGCGGGCTGAAGCAGGTCCCAGCGGTTGCCGTAGAGGTCCTCGAAGACGGCGACGCGGCCGTAGACCTCGTCGCGCGGGGTCTCCAGGAACTTCACGCCGTACGCCGTCATGCGGGCGTGGTCGGCGTCGAAGTCGTCGGTGTGGAGGAAGAATCCGACGCGGCCGCCGGTCTGGTCGCCCACCCGGTCCGTGTCGGCCTGGGCGAGCACCAGCGACGCGCCCGAGCCCGCCGACACCACGACCCACCGCTTGTCCCCCTGCGGGAGGTCCTCGACCAGCGTGAACCCGAGCCCGTCCACGTAGAAGCGGATCGCTTCGTCGTAGTCGCGGACCACCAGCGTCACCAGAGCAACAGATCGCACGCCGATGAGTATCGCCGACGAGAAAGGTCCACCCGCACATGGCCGACTCACTCGTACTCCTGCACCCCGGCGGCGCGGACCCGTCCGCGTTCGGTCCCCAGTTCGACGCCCTCGCGGACTTCGCCCTGCACGCGCCGCACCGCGTCGACCAGGCCACCCAGGACCACACCGAGATGGCGCACGAGACCATCGCGTTCCTCGACCGCGTCGGACCGGCCCACCTGCTCGGCTGCAGCGACGGCGCCACGGTCGCGCTGCTCGCGGCCCTGCTCAGACCGGACCTCGTCCGCAAGCTCGTGGTCGTGTGCGGCGTCTTCCACCACGACGGCTGGGACCCGGCCACCGAACTGACACCGATGCACCGCAGGTCGCCCGCACTGTCCGAGGCGGACCTCGGCGCGCTCCCCACCCGGACGCTGATCATGATCGGCGACGACGACGAGGTGCGACTGGAGCACGCCACCGCCATGTACCGGGCGCTGCCGAACGCCGAGCTGGCGGTCGTTCCCGGCACCTCGCACGGTCTCCTGCACGAGAAACCCGTGCTGTGCAACGCGATGATCGTCGACTTCCTCACCAACGATCCAGTGGAGACATACGCACCAATCCGTCGCCGTGTGTGACAAGGTGACCACATGGCGGTGACTTCGGAAACTCATCGACTTCCCGTGCGCAAGCTGGTTGCCGCGTCCGCCGGCAACGCGGTCGAGTGGTACGACTGGGGCATCTACACGGCCTTCAGCATCTACTTCGCCACCCAGATCTTCCCCAGCGGCAACGAGGCCGCCGCGCTGCTGAGCACGTTCGCCACGTTCGCGCTCGCGTTCTTCTTCCGCCCGCTCGGTGGCTACCTGCTCGGGCGGTTCGCGGACCTCCGGGGCCGCCGCACGGCGATGCTGCTGACGATCGCGCTGATGTCCGGCGGGTCCGTCATGATCGGCGTGCTGCCGACGTTCGAGCAGGTCGGCTGGCTGTCCCCGGTGCTGCTGGTGCTGGCGCGCATCGCGCAGGGCATGGCACTGGGCGGCGAGGTGTCCAACGCGTCGGCGTACCTCGGGGAGATCGCCGAGCCGAGCCACCGCGGGCGGTACTCGTCGTTCTTCTACATCTCGACGGGCGCGGCGGTGCTGGTGGCGTCGCTGCTCGGGTTCTTCCTGTCGCGCAACCTCGACAAGGCCGCGATGGCCTCCTACGGCTGGCGCGTGCCGTTCCTGATCGGCGGCGTGCTCGGGCTGATCGGGCTGTGGCTGCGGCGGGAACTGCCCGAGACCGACCAGTTCGAGGAGAACCGCGCGAAGGCCGAGAAGCTGCGCAACCCGTTGCTGCTCACGCTGAAGGAACACCCGAAGGCCGTCGGTCAGATCGTGGGCATCACGCTGCTCTCGACGCTGTGCTTCTACACGTTCTTCTCCGCGCTCACGCCGTTCGCGGTGAAGACCAAGGGTGCCGACGACGTCGACGTGTTCCTGGCGCTGTCGATCGGCACGGTCGTGTTCATCGCGCTGCAGTACCCGCTGGGGTGGGCGGCCGACCGGTTCGGCCGCAAACCGCAGATGCTCGTGTGGTCGGCGGCGATGGCGTTGCTGGTGGTGCCGCTGTCCGCCCTGGTGAAACCGGGCCTCGTGAACCTCGTGATCGTGTTCTCGGTCGGCCTCGGGCTCTACACGGCGATGACGTCGATCGCGCCCGCGATCATGAGCGAGCTGTTCCCGACGGAGCTGCGCGGACTCGGCATCGGCGCCTGGTACAACCTGACGGTCGCGGTGTTCGGCGGCACCGCCCCGCTGGTCATCCAGGCCGTCGGCGGGACCGTGTTCTTCTGGTACGTCGCCGTGGCCGCGGTGATCACGTTCCTGGTGGTGCTCACGCTTCCGGAGACAAGGGGTGTTCGGTTGAGCTGAGGCAGAACTCGTTGCCCTCCGGGTCGGCCAGCACGAACCACAGGCCGTCGCGGCTCACCACCGCGGCGCCCAGGTCGACGAGCCGGGCGACCTCGGCCTCGACGTCGTCGCACCACAGGTCGACGTGCACGCGGTTCTTCACCGTCTTCGGCTCGGGCACGCGGTTGAAGAAGAACCTCGGCGACCCGTCGAGCAGCACCGACGGGTCGTCCTCGGGGTCTTCGACCCCCACGGCGGCCAGTCGGGCCAGCTCGGCGTCGTCGTAGGGCGCCACCTCGTGGTCGTCCAGCGCCTCCGCCCAGAACCGGGCGAGCGAGGCGGGATGTGCGCAGTCGATCACGACGTCGTGCATCCTGGCCATGCGCCGACCCTAGCGGTGCAGCGGCACCAGGTCATCCGCGTGCACGACCTCGCGACGCTGCTCCTCCGGCAGGTCGTGGGTCTTGCGGCCGATCAGCGACGGCAGCTCCGCCGCGTCGTAGCCGACGACACCGCGGGCCACGACCTCGCCCGCGAGGCTCACCAGCTCGACCACGTCACCGGCCTCGAAGTCGCCGTCGACACCGGTGATCCCGGCCGCCAGCAACGACCGGCGCCGGCCGACCACCGCCGCCACGGCGCCGTCGTCGAGGTGCAGGCGGCCGTTCGTGTCGGTCGCGTAGCCGAGCCAGAACCGGCGGGCCGTCAGACGCGATCCCGTCGCGGCGAACGCGGTGCCGACGTCGGCGGTGGTCAGTGCCCTCGACGCCTCCGGTGCGCCCGTCAGCAGCACCGGGATGCCGGCCGACGAGGCCAGGCGGGCGGCGGCGAGCTTGGAGGCCATGCCGCCGGTGCCGAGGCCGGACGCGCCGGCGGAACCCGCCTGCACACCGTCCACATCGGACGCCGACGCCACCTCGGAGATGCGGACGGCACCGGGTTTGCGCGGGTCGCCCGAGTAGAGGGCGTCCACGTCGGACAGCAGGAACAGCGCGTCGGCGCCGATCAGGTGCGCGACCAGGGCGGCGAGGCGGTCGTTGTCACCGAAGCGGATCTCCTCGGTGGCCACGGTGTCGTTCTCGTTCACCACCGGCACCGCGCCGAGGGCCAGCAGGCGGTCGAACGTGCGCTGCGCGTTGCGGTAGTGCGACCGGCGCACCACGTCGTCGGCGGTCAGCAGGACCTGGCCGACGGTCAGCGAGTAGCGGCCGAACGAGTTCGCGTAGGCGTGCGCGAGCGTCAGCTGCCCGACGCTCGCGGCGGCCTGCTGCGTCGCGAGGTCGCGCGGGCGCCGGGAGAGCCGCAGCGGCGCGAGGCCGGCTGCGATCGCACCCGACGAGACGAGCACGACCTGGCTGCCCGCCGCGGACCGGGCGGCGAGGGCGTCGACCAGCGCGTCGAGACGCGCCGGGTCGAGGCCGCCCTCCGCGGTGGTCAACGACGAAGAACCGACCTTGACCACGATGCGATGCGCCGAGGCGATCGCGGTTCGCGCTGGTGAGACCACGGGGGCCGTCACGCCTTACTCCTCGTCGAAATCGTCGCCGTAGTCACCGGGCGCGCGGCGGGCCTTCTTCAGGGCCTTGCGCTCGTGGGCTCCGATGCGGTCGTTGCGCTCGAGGCGGGCGTCCGTGCCACGTCCGGTCATCGTCATCGCGATGCCGGCCGGGGTCGTCGGCTCCCAGTCGAAGATCAGGTCGCCGATGGTGACCTGGCAGCCGGGAACGGCGCCCATCTTCACGAGCTTGTCCTCGACGCCCAGCCTGTTCAGGCGGTCCGCGAGGTAACCGACGGCTTCGTCGTTGGAGAAGTCGGTCTGGCGGATCCAGCGCTCGGGGCGTTCGCCCTTCACGATGAAGCCACCCTCGACCGAGGGGTCCTCGGTCACGGTGAAGCCCTGGTCGTCCACGGCGGTCGGCCGCAGCACGATCCGGGTCGATTCCTTCTTCGGCTGGGCCGCGCGGTACTCGCGCACGACCTCGGCCAGCTTGAACGACAGCTCCCGCAGGCCCTGCCGCGACACCGTGGACACCTCGAAGACCGGCAGGCCGCGGGCCTCGATCTCCGGGCGGACGATGTCGGCGAGGTCCTGGGCGTCCGGGATGTCGACCTTGTTGAGGATCACCACGCGCGGGCGGTCCTCGAAGTTGCCGCCCAGTGCCGGGGAGTACTCGGCGAGTTCCTTCTCCAGCGCGTCGATGTCGGCGATCGGGTCGCGGCCCGGCTCGTACGTCGCGCAGTCGACGACGTGCGCGAGCACGGCGGTGCGCTCGATGTGGCGCAGGAAGTCGAGGCCGAGGCCCTTGCCCTGCGACGCGCCGGGGATCAGGCCGGGGACGTCGGCCATCGTGAAGATGGTCTCGCCCGCGGTGATCACGCCGAGGTTCGGCACGAGCGTCGTGAACGGGTAGTCGGCGATCTTCGGCTTCGCGGCGGAGAGCACGGAGATCAGCGACGACTTGCCCGCCGACGGGAAGCCGAGCAGGCCCACGTCCGCGACGGACTTGAGCTCCAGCACCAGGTCGCGCGTCTCGCCCGGCTCACCGAGCAGCGCGAAACCGGGGGCCTTGCGGGCCTTGGACGCGAGCGAGGCGTTGCCCAGACCGCCACGGCCGCCGGCCGCCGCGATCAGCTGGGTGCCCTCGCCGACGAGGTCGGCGACGATCTCGCCGGCCTCGGTCATCACGACCGTGCCGTCCGGGACGCGCAGGACCAGGTCTTCACCGTTCGCGCCGTCGCGGTTCGCGCCGGCACCGGCCTTGCCGCTGGTGGCGGAGGCGTGCGGGCGGAAGTGGAAGTCGAGCAGGGTGTGCACCTGCGAGTCGACGACGAGGACGACGTTGCCGCCGCTGCCCCCGTTGCCGCCGTCGGGGCCGCCGAGCGGCTTGAACTTCTCGCGGTGCACTGAAGCACACCCGTTGCCCCCGTTGCCGGCGGCAGCGTGGATCACCACCCGGTCTACGAAGCGGGCCACGGAACTACTTCCTTTCACAGGTCCTGGACAAACAACGAGGGGCGGAGCCGGTTGACCGGTCCCGCCCCTCGCAGAGGTCTGACTACGTTGCGGAAACGGTTCTCAGACCGCGACCGGAACGATGTTGACGGTCTTGCGACCGCGCTTCATGCCGAACTCCACCGCACCGGGCAGGAGGGCGAACAGCGTGTCGTCCTTGCCGATGCCGACGCCGACGCCGGGGTGGAACTTGGTGCCGCGCTGGCGGATCAGGATCTCGCCGGCCTTGACGACCTGACCGCCGTACCGCTTCACACCCAGGTACTGGGCGTTGGAGTCACGGCCGTTGCGGGAACTGGATGCACCCTTTTTGTGTGCCATGAGAAGTCAGGTCCTCACTTACCGGTGATGCCGGTGACCTCGACGCGGGTCAGCTTCTGACGGTGACCCTGTCGCTTGTGGTAGCCGGTCTTGTTCTTGAACTTGTGGATGCGAATCTTCGGGCCCTTGGTGTGCTCAACCAGCTTGCCGGTGACCGAGAACTTCGCCAGGGCGTCCGCGTCAGCGGTGACGTCAGTGCCGTCGACCACGAGCAGCGCCTGGAGGGAGATTTCGGTGCCCGGCTCGCCCTCGAGCTTCTCGACCTCGACGATGTCGCCGACAGCGACCTTGTACTGCTTGCCGCCGGTCTTGACGATCGCGTACATCAGGACGGAAGTCTCCTGCTACTCGATGGTGACGGGCCATGTGCCAACCAGTCTGGGAACGGTGTTTCCACCACAGGCACCAGAGGAGGCACACGACAGGACCCGTCGGATGGCGGGCCGTCCTCAAGGTTACGGGAGTGGGTACGGCCGGAGCAAACTGGGGTGCCCCCTGCGCGTTCCCGCAGGCTGTGCGGTCCCTCACAAGGCAAAACCGGGGCCGCCCGCAGGCGGCCCCGGTCTCACGGCGAACAGCGTCAGTCCTCCTG
>NZ_JBHXCW010000175.1:0-16792 GCF_042725365.1 Lentzea sp. NPDC060358
CACCGACGAGTACCGGCCCGAAGCCGAGACGATCGCCCCGCGCCTGCCGGAGGCGGCGACCGAACACGACCTCGAGCGCATCATCCGCGAGGAGTTCGTCCGCTGGTTCGACGCTGACACCGCCGACGCCGTCGGCGACGACTGCTACGCCCAGATCGCCCGCGAGGCGTGGGCGATCTGGGCGGCCCACCGCGGAACCTCCTAGGAGCGCTCGCCGGTCAGCAGCTGCGTGGCGGCGAACTCGGCGTACAGCGGATCGCTCACCAGAAGTTCGTCGTGCGTGCCGGTGGCCCGCACCACGCCGTCGTCGAGCACCACGATCCGGTCCGCCTGCATCACCGTCGACAGCCGGTGCGCCACCACCAGCACCGTCATCGTCTTCGCCGCCGCGGCGACCACGTCCCTGATCGCCATCTCGTTCGCGGCGTCCAGCTGCGAGGTGATCTCGTCGAGCAGCAGCAGCCTCGGCCGGCTGAGAAGGGCGCGGGCCAGCGCGACGCGTTGCCGCTCGCCGCCGGACAGGAACGTGCCGCGGTGCCCGACCGGGGTGTCCAGGCCGGCGGGCAGCCGGTCGAGCAGGGAGTCCAGCCTCGTCTGCGCCACGACGTCGCGGACTTCCTCGTCCGTCGCGTCCGGGCGGCCGTAGACGAGGTTCTCGCGCAGCGACCCGGACAGCAGGGGCGCGTCCTGCTCGACGTACCCGATACCCGCCCGCAGCTGCGCCAGGTCCCAGTCGGCCAGGTCGCGGCCGTCCAGGCGGAGGTGGCCGGAGTCCGGTGCGTGGAACCTCTCGATCAGCGCGAACAGGGTGGACTTGCCCGCGCCGGACGGGCCGACGAACGCCGTCAGGCCCACCGCGGGCACGTCGACGTTCACGCCCCGCAGCACCTCCGGCAGGTCCGGGCTGTAGCGGAACCGCACGCCGGCGAAGCTCAGGCGGGCCGCGCCCTGCTCGGCGGGGCGGGTGGCGGCGGGCTCGGCGGGGCGGGTGGCGGCGGGCTCGGTCTCCATCCGGTCGACCTCGCTGAGCCGGCGCACCGCGGCGAACCCGATCTGCAGCTTGCTGCCGGCGTGCAGGATCTGCCCGATCGGCTCCTCCAGGAAGAACAGGAACAGCAGGAACGCCACCAGCGTGGACAACGGGATCGCGCCCGTCACGACCCGTGCGCCGCCGACGCCGAGCACGGCGAGGAACGACGCCTGCACCGCGAGGCCGTTGAAGCCGTGCACCAGGGCCTCCCAGCGCGCGGACCGCACACCGGCTCGCCAGGCGTCCTCGGCACCGCGTTCGACGGCCGCGATCTCGCGGGCTTCGGCACCGGCGGCCTTGACGGTGCGGAAGGCGCCGAGCACCCGCTCCAGCCGTGCACCGGTCTCGCCGACGGCGCTCTGCGCGGCGTGCGAGGCCTTCTCGATCATCGGCAGGCCGGCGAGCGCGAGCAGGCCCACGACCGTGAGCACGGCCAGGGTGATGCCCAGCAGGACGAGGTCCATCGCCGCCATCATCACGACCATCACGACGGTCGTCGCCGTACCGGTGATGAGTCCGACGAGGGCGTGCGTGCAGACCTCGCGCAGCAGCGTCGTGTCGCCGGTGAAGCGCGCCAGCAGATCGCCCGGCTCGGCGCGTTGCACGGCGGGCACCCGCAACGACAACAGCCGTCGTGCCAGCCGTTTCCTGGCGCCCAGCACGACCGACTCGGCGGCGCGCTCGAGCAGGTAGTTGCCGGCCATCGCGACCGCGGCGCCGGCCAGGGCGAGACCGACGAGCAGCACCAGCAGGCCGGTGATCCCGCCGCCCGCGCCGAGGCGGTCCACCAGTTCCTTGGCCGCCAGCGGCAGCGCGGCCGCGGCCAGACCGCTCAGCAGGACGAGCGACCCTCCACAGAGGATGGTGCGCCGCTGCGGCCTGGCGTACCCCAGAAGGGTGCGCAGGGTCGTGCGGTCGATCGGGGTGCGCACGGGAGACAACTCCGTCTTGGTCGAACTCGGACGTGGAGCGCGGCCCGGGCAGGCGGGGGCGCCGCCGCGGACCGGCCTGTCGATCCTCGGCTCCGCCACGGCTCCGGCGGCACCCGCGGACCAGCCGGAGCGCCCAGCCGGGCAGCCGGGTGGCGGCAGCCGGTCGGGGGATGCCGGACTTCACCGGTACGGGTGCATCGTGACCCGGTCGGTGTGCCTGCTGCGCACGAGCACCCGGTTTTCTCCGTCCACAGTGGCCTGACGGGTTCTACGCTCGCCACGTCGCCTCACGAAGCCCGGTCACATGAACTCGCTGCTCCTGCTCATCGCGATCGCCATCACGGTCCGGTCCCTCGCCGCGTCCCGGCTGGACCGGTGGAACCTGGGCGCACCGGTCGTCATCGTGGCGGCGGGCGTCGTCATCGGCCTGCTCAACGACGAGTCGATCAAGATCGCGCTGAACACCGAGGCGATGCTGCACGTGGCGGAGATCGTGCTCGCCGTGCTGCTGTTCGCCGACGCCACCGAGGTGCGCGGCGGGCGTCTTTGGGGCAGCTCGCCACGACTGGCCGCACGGGTCCTGCTGGTCGCCATGCCGCTGAGCCTGCTCGCCGCCGTGCTGCTGGGCTGGTGGCTCTTCCCCGGGCTGCCATGGCCGGTGCTCCTGCTGCTCGCCGGGGTGGTCGTGCCGATCGACTTCGCCCCGGCCGAACGGGTCGTGCGCGACCGCGGCCTGTCGTCGCGGGTGCGCAGCGTGCTCAACGTCGAAGGCGGCTACAACGACGGCATCATCTCGCCGCTGTTCCTCTTCGCGTTGATCCTGGCGGGCGACCACACGCAGGAACGCACGCCGCTGGGCGCGCTGGCCACGGTGCTGCCCTTCGCGCTGAAGGCCGTCGTGGCGGGCCTGGTGCTGGGCACGGTCCTCGCGCTGCTGCTGTCGGCCGCGCACCGCACGGGCTGGCTCACCGAGCAGTCCGGGCGCATCGTCGTGCTGCTGGTCCCGCTGCTCACCTACGCCGCCACGGTCGCGGTGGACGGCAACGGGTTCGTGGCGTCCTTCGTCTGCGGCGTCACGTTCCGCTACGTCCACCGGCGGGCGAAGGCCCGGCAGGTCCGCCAGTCCCCGCGGGGCAGGGAGTTGCTGCGCGGCGGGGCGCTGAACGAGGACTTCCGGCTGCTTGAGGACTTCACCACGCTGCTGACCATGACGCTCTGGTTCGTCGTCGGCATCAGCGCCGTGCTGGCCTACTCCGAGGTGCCGTCGTGGCAGGTCGTGCTGTTCAGCCTGGCGGCGCTCACCGCGGTCCGCCTCGTCCCCGTGCACCTGTCCTTCCTCGGGTCGGCGCTGTCACAGCGGGAGCGGCTGCAGATCGGGCTGCTCGGGCCGCGCGGCACGACGTCGGTCGTCTTCGGGCTCCTCGCCTTCAACCGGCTGCCCGAAGGTCCCGCCGCCGACACGATCCTGCTGGTCACCGTGACCGTGGTGCTCGGCAGCGTGGTGCTGCACGGCATCGGCGCCGGCCCCGCCGTCCGGTGGCTGACGCCGGCCGGTCGCACACCCGCCGGCTGACGGGCTCAGGCCGTGGCCAGGCAGCGCAGCACGGCGTCGGCCACGGCCTGCGGATCGTCCCACTGCACCAGGTGCCCCGCGTCGGGCACGATCCGATGCACGCCACGGGAGGACAGTGATGCCATCGACCCGTGAGCGCTGAGGATGCGCGAGGCGGACCTCGCTCCGCCCAGCGTCCCTCCCGCCGTGAGCACCTGCCACGGCACGTCCGGCAGCTCGCGCGTGCCGCGCAGCGCGTCCACCTCGGCGACCAGCGCGGGATACCCGGCGAGCTCCTCCACCACGGCGGGGCTGATCGGCGGCCGTCCGGCCAGCCGGAGCAGCGGACCGGCGCAGCGCGCCACCAGCCCCGCCGCGCCCAGCCCGAGCAGCGCGTTCGCGGCCGCGGCGCCGATGTCGGCCGGGCGGCCGATCCCCGGCGGCGCGAGGCTGGGGTCGGCGAGGACGGCGCCGCGCACGCGGTCGGGACGCATCCGCGCGTACGCCTCCACGTGCAGACCGGCCAGCGAGTGCCCGACGAGCACGGCCGGGCCGCCCGCGACGTCGAGCACCGCGTCGAGCACGGCCACGTCGCGCCGCAGTGCCGCGGCCTCGAACGCAGGCGTGCTCGCGCCGATCCCGGGCCGGTCGAATCGCACGACCCGAGCTGAAGCCGCGAGCGAACGGGTAACCGGGTCCCAGTCGGCGACCGCGCCCGCCAGCCCCGAGACGAGCACGACCGGCGCGGCGCCCGCCGGTCCGTCCACCACGAGGTGCAAGTCCGAGCCCACCACCTTGACCACGACCACAGCATGGCGGAAGGAGAAGACGAGCGTGACGGAGGAGAGGTCGCCGAGGCGCGGCCGTGCGCACCTGTTCACCCGGCCGGGTGGGTGGCTGGTCGCCGCGGCGGTCCTCTACTCGTGCTGGCTCCTCGAACTGGTGCTGCCGACCGGCCTGTCCCCCGTGGACGGCTACGTGAGCGAACTGCTCGCCGGCGACCAGCCGTTCCGGTGGCTGTTCCGGGTGACCGACGCGCTCACCGCGTGCTGCCTGGTGCTCGCCGCAGTGCGCCTGCGCGGGCGGCTGGTGGTCGCCGCCGTGCTCGTGTTCGGCCTCGCGACCCTGGCCGACACGGCGCTGGCGCTGGACTGCGCCCCCAGTGTCGACGCGCTGTGCCGCAGCCGGGAGGACGACGGGGCGGTGTCGCTCAGCCATCAGGTGCACCAGGTGACGAGCGTGCTGACGTTCCTCGGCGCTCTCGGCTGCGCCGTCGTCCTGGAACGGGGCACCCGCTGGTGGAGCGCGAGGGCGGTGCTCGTCCTGCTCGCCGTGACCGGCGTGCTGTCGGCGCTCCTGGCCAACCAGCCCGGCGCCGGGCTGGTCCAGCGCCTGCAGCTGCTGACCGTCGCGGCCGGGTTGCTGCTGGCAGCGCGGGCGTCGTCGCGAAGGTCACCCGCGCGGAGGCCGAGCGGCGCCGCAAAGCCGGCAGGTCCGTTCTAGGGTGGGCGGATGAAGGTTCTGTCCATCCAGTCGGTCGTCGCCCACGGCCACGTCGGCAACTCCGCCGCCGTGTTCCCGCTGCAGCGCCTCGGGGTCGAGGTCGTCCCGATCCCCACGGTGAACTTCTCCAACCACACCGGGTACGGCGCGTGGCGCGGTCCGCTCCTGCCGCCGTCGGACGTGGCCGAGATCCTGCTCGGGGTGGAGGAACGCGGGGTGTTCGGGCAGGTCGACGCCGTGCTGTCGGGCTACCAGGGCGGCACCGGCATCGCCGATGTGATCATCGACGCGGTGCGCAGGGTCAAGGTGGCGAACCCGGCGGCGCTCTACGCGTGCGACCCGGTGATGGGCAACGCCAAGTCCGGCTGCTTCGTCGCCCCCGAGATCCCCGTGCTGCTGCGCGACCGGGTAGTGCCGGTGGCCGACATCATCACCCCGAACCAGTTCGAGCTGGGCTTCCTCACCGGCACCGAGCCGGCGAGCGTCGAGGAGACGCTGGCCTCCGCCGACCTCGCCCGCGCGATGGGCCCGTCGACCGTGCTGGTCACGAGCGTCGAGCGGCCCGACCGGGAGGAGGGCACGATCGAGATGCTCGTCGTGGACACCTCCGGCTCGTGGCTCGTGAGCACCCCGCACCTGCCGTTCAAGGCGAACGGGTCCGGCGACGTGACGGCGGCGCTGTTCACCGCCCACTTCGTGCAGACCAGGGACGCGGCGCTGGCGCTGGAGCGCACCGCGTCGAGCGTGTTCGACCTGATCGACCTGACCTACCGCTCCGGCGAGCGCGAGCTGCGGCTGGTGCAGGCCCAGGAGTGCTACGCGAACCCGCGGATGCAGTTCAAGGCCGAGCAGGTGCGCTGAGCCCGCTGCCGCGAAACGGCCCCCGCGTCCCTGCCGAGGTCCTACCCTCACGCGGGTGGCCGATGCGTGGCAGGCGTTCCGCCTCGAGGTGTTCGGAAGCCCGTACCTGGTGTGGCACGAGGGTGCCGACACCGCGAAGCTGGTCGCCGAGCACGAACGCAGGCCGCAGCGGGCGGAGCGGATGCTGCTCGCGGGCGTGGCCGAACGCGACCACGTCGCGGTCGAGTCGCTCGGAGCCCTCGCCGCCCTCGGCCGTGCACCGTCGGACTTGGTGGCGGTGCTGCGGTCGGTCCTGCCGTCCGCACTCGGCACGTTCCGCGTGCGCACCGCCCAGGTGCTGTGCGAGCTGACCGGCGACGACGGGTACGTGTCCGAGGTGGCCGCGGTGCTCGAGGGCTTCGAGCACTGGGGCGAGCGGATCGACGCGGCGATGGCGCTGCCGCGGCTGCCGATGACCCCGCGTTCGCTGGCGGCCCTGCACCGCGGCCTGCTCGACCAGGAGTACCTGGTGCGTTACCACAGCGGGGACGGCCTGCTCAGCCTGGCGGGCCGGGGGTCCGACATCGGCAACCACCCCGGGTTCCGCCGGCTGACCGCCGAGGACCCGCGGGAGTGGCGCTCGCTCGCCGACGAGCTGCTCGGCGCGTTCGGGGAGCGGACCGCGGGCGTGTACGGCGACCCGGCGCGCTTCGCCGTCGAGCTGGGCCCCGCCGACCACTCCGCGCCGCACCGCAGAACCGCGCGGTTCCACCTGGCGGGCACCCGGCTGCACGGCACCGACCGGCACCACGTGCCGGCGCTGCGCAACCTGGGCGTGCACACCACCCACCCGGACCGGCCCGCGAGCTACGCGAACCTGCGCACCGCGCTGGAAGCCCTGGGGTTCACCGGCCTGCCCGAGTCGGTCGAGCTCGACGAAGCGCGGACGCAGGCCACGCTGGACGCCGTCACCGCGGCTCTCGACTTCGACTTCGACGTTTCCCGTTGGCGCGCAACGGACCTGCTCGTCGGCGACCGGTCGAGGCTGGCGTTCGAGATCGGGCCCGCCGACCCGGACTGCTCCCGGCTGCGCACCTGCACGCTGTGGCTGGACGGCGCGATCGCGACCCCGTTCGACAACACGGTGCACGTGCCGCAGTTCGCGAACTCGCTGCGGCACGACGCTTCCCGCCGCCGGCTGTGGCAGTCGTGGGACTTCGCGCGCTGGGGCCCCACCACCGACCAGCTGACCGCGACGCTGCACCTGGGCGGTCAGCTCCGGTACCGGCTGCACTCGCGGATCGAGGGGGTCGGTGACCGCGAGGGCGAGGTGTGGGTGCGCACCGGCAGGACGATCGCCGTCCTCAGGGAGACGGCCGACGTGCTGACGGCCGGTCTCTGACGTCCGTCCTCTGCGGACCCGTCACAGTTCCTTGTGGTGGACGATCTGGATGAGGTTGCCGCAGGTGTCGTCCAGCACGGCGGTCGTGACCGGCCCCATCTCCAGCGGTTCCTGCGTGAACCGGACCCCCAGCGAGGTCAGCCGGTCGAACTCCGCGCGCACGTCCTGCACCGCGAACTGGGTGGCCGGGATCCCGTCCGCCACCAGTGCCGCCTTGTACGGCTGCACCGCGGGGTGGCCGTCGGGCTCGAGCAGCAGCTCCGTCCCTTCCGGGTCCTCGGGCGACACGACGGTCAGCCACCTGTCCGTGCCGATCGGCACCTCGGTCTTCTTCACGAAGCCCAGCACGTCGGTGTAGAAGCTCAGCGCCTTGTCCTGGTCGTCGACGAAAACGCTGGTCAGGTGGATCCTCATGCGGTGTCCTCCGGCGGTCTGGGCTGGAGCCATCGCGTGACGATGTGCTGCAGCGGGTCGGTGTCGAGGTCGTGGAACTTGTAGCGGCCTTCGCGGCGCGACCGGACCAGGCCGGCCTCCTCCAGCACGGCGAGGTGCTGGCTGACCGCCTGGCGGGTCAGGCTCAGCCCGTGCTTGGTCAGCAGCCGGGTGCAGATCTCGAACAGCGTCTGCCCGTCGCGCTCAGTCAGCTCGTCGAGGATGCGCCGGCGGTTCGGATCCGCCAGCGCCTTGAAGAGCCCCTCGTCCACGACCGCCACAATAGGCAAGTCTCCACTTGCCTGCAAGCTCTCGCTTGCCTGACAGCTGTTGCCCTGTCGCGCCGCGCGGGAACCAGCCGAAGATCGGCGTGCACCCGCTCCCCGCTGGGTATCCGCAGACGCCAGGCGAACGCCCCGGCGTGAAGGGTGACATGAGCGCCGAACTGGACATCAGCCTGCTGACCTGGGCCGCGACGATCGGTTTCATCGTGCTGCTGCTCACCGTCGACCTCGTCGTCGCGGCGAAGCGGCCGCACCACGTCGGACTGCGCGAGGCGGCCGCGTGGTCGGTGTTCTACGTGGCGGTGGCCGTCGGGTTCGGCGTGTGGTTCACGCTGCAGCACGGCAGCGGGCCGGGCACCGAGTACTTCGTCGGCTACCTGGTCGAGAAGAGCCTCTCGGTCGACAACCTGTTCGTCTTCGTGATCATCATGACGACCTTCGCCGTCCCGGACGCCCACCGGCACAAGGTGCTCACGTTCGGCATCGTCCTCGCGCTGATCATGCGCGCGGCGTTCATCGCGCTCGGCGCGACGCTGCTGTCGTTGTTCTCGTTCGTGTTCCTGCTCTTCGGCCTGCTGCTGATCTACACGGCCGTACAGCTCTACCGGCACCGCGACGAGGAACCCGACATCGAGGACAACGTCGTGGTCAAGACGTCGCGGCGGGTCCTGCCCGTCACCGACGACTACTCCGAGGGCGACCTGGTCACCAAGGACCACGGCAAGCGCAGGGTCACTCCCCTGTTCGTGGTGCTGATCGCGATCGGCACCATCGACCTGCTGTTCGCGCTCGACTCCATCCCCGCGGTCTTCGGCATCACCGCGCAGCCCTACATCGTCTTCTGCGTCAACGCCTTCGCGCTGCTGGGCCTGCGGGCGCTGTTCTTCCTGGTGCAGGGGCTGCTCGACCGGCTGGTGTACCTCTCGGCCGGTCTCGCGCTGATCCTCGCGTTCATCGGCGTCAAGCTGATCCTGCAGTGGGCGCACGAAGACGTCAGCAAGAGCGTGCCCGAGATCCCCACGCTCGCCAGCCTCGTCGTGATCGCCCTGGTGCTGCTCGTCGTCACCGTCGCGAGCCTCGTCAAGACCAGGCGCGACCCGAGCGTCAAGGCGCGACCCGGATCGCTGCGCACCCGCCGCAACCCCGCCGGGCGCAAGGACGAGCAGCGCAGCCGGGCGGCCGGCCGCGACTCCTGACCCGGCCCGCGGTGCCGGGCGGGGGCGGTGTCAGGCCAGGCTGGTGTCAGGCCAGGGCGGCGGCGACCTGGCGGCGCACCTCGTCGAGCGCGGGGTAGAAGGTCTTGCCCGGGCAGCCGGTGGCCATCCAGTCCTGGTGTCCCGAGATGCCCCGCACGCGCTTCGCGGCGCCGCCGATCGGGTTGACGTAGTCGACCTCGCCGAGCGGGTCGACGCCGGTGACCTCGCACAGCGCCGCGAGCACCAGCACCAGGCTCCGCCTCGCCGCGTCACCGGGGCCCGCCGACGTGAAGTCGCCCATGAGGCACACCCCGACGTTGCCCGCGTTGTGGCCTCCCACGTGAGCGGCGTTCGACATCAGCAGCCGGTTCCGCTCGTCGCGGCCCGGGCCGAACACCGGACCGGCGTCGCCGCCGGACACCCGTCCCTCGTAGACCGTCCCGAGAGGATCGATCAGCAGGTGGTAGCCGACGTCCCCGAAGTCCTGGTTCACCGTGTGGAACCGGTAGATCGCGCGGAGGTCCGCGGCCGGGTCGGGGCCCACGGCGATCGCGCTGTGGTGGACCGTCAGCGCCTGCACGGGGTGGAAGGTCTGCGGGTAGGCCTCGGCTCCGTCGGGGCCGAAGCGCAGCGACTCGTCCGCGCCCCACTCCCGCCGGCTCAGGTAGGTGCACGGCACCTGCTTCTGGCCCAGCACGAACGAGTCCTGAGTGGACCGTGCGGTGCCGCCCGGCGCCCGAGCCACCACTTCCCCGGTGCCGCCGGACGGTCCCTCGACCTCGTACGCGCTCGCGTCCCCGGGCATCGCGACCAGGCTGCCGCGCGCGACCCGTCCCGCGTCGTCGCCGGCCGAGCAGCTCTGCGCGGCCTGCCACCGCGTCCACCGGCCTGACGCCCTGAACCGCACCCCGCGCACCCCGGGCCCGAGGGCCAGATGGGACGCGCCGGCCGACAACGACCTGACCTCGCCCGACGCCGCGGCTCGTCCGCCCAGACCGGCGCCCACCACCGCGGAACCCGCCAAAGCGGTCTTCAGGAACACCCTGCGATCCACGAAAGTCCTCTGCTCGCGGCGAATGGCAAGATCGGCTCGGAGCCACCTGCCCGGCACGGGGACGACCGTAGTCCGACTCGCCCCGGTCCGGCGCGATGATGACACCTTCGGGTACACCGAATCGGGTGCCCGGACGCGGTCAGATCCGTTCCGCGACGGCGATGCGCACGTCGATCACGCCCGCGACCGCGCGCACGAGAACCTCGGCGACGTGGCGGTCGGTCGCGTCGTCCATCCCGTCCACTGTGGACACCTTGCCGCCGTGGACCTCGACCGCCCACCGGCGGGGGCCGCCGACGAAGCCGAGCCGGTGCCGGATCTCGGCCTCGACGACCGGGTCCGCGCGGCTGATCGAGCGGAGCAGGTCGCGGCGGGTCACGATGCCGGCCAGGCGGCCCTCCCGCACGACCGGGACGCTGCGGCTGCCGTGCCGCAGCATCAGGTCGGCGACCTCCGCGAGGTCGGCGCCGTGCGGGCCCCCGGTCCCGCGCCGCGCGGGACCTCCGCCCCTCACCCGGAACCGGCGGCGCTGCGAGCGTGGATCGCGGGACGACCGCCCGCGGCACCACGGCCGACCGGCGGGAACTCATCGGGAGGAAGTCATGTCCGCTGTCCGAACCCCTGAACGCACGCGCACCGACGCGGGCGTCGTGCCGCTCGCGGTGCTGCGCATCGTGACGGGTCTGCTGTTCCTCTGGGCGTTCCTCGACAAGGCGTTCGGCCTCGGCTACGCCACGCAGGGCGGGAACGCCTGGTTCTCGGGCGGCTCGCCCACGAAGGGCTTCCTCGGCCGGGTCGACGCGGGCCCGTTCCAGGGGGTGTTCCGCGACTGGGCGGGCGCGTGGTGGGCCGACGCGCTGTTCATGACCGGCCTGCTCGCGATCGGCCTGGCGCTGGTGCTCGGCATCGGCCTGCGGGTCGCCGCCGCGGCCGGCGCGGTCATGATGCTGCTGATGTGGGCCGCCGAGTGGCCGCCCGCGCGGCACGACTCGGCCGGCGAGGCCACGATGTCCACCAACCCGGTCATCGACCACCACGTCGTCTACGCGATCGTCCTGGTCGTGCTGGCGGTCACCGCCTCCGGCGCCGTCTGGAGCCTGGCCCGGTGGTGGGACGGCCTGCCGGTCGTGCGGTCGCACCCCTGGCTGCGGTGACGGGACCAAGGTCCTCGGTCGGACGCGACCTTCTCAACTGCGTTCGGACCCGGATGATCGCGCAAGCTCAGGCGGCGACCGGATCACCCGGTTCCCCGCACCGAACCGCCGAGGAGCTTCCTGTGCTTTCCGCTGCTTCAGCCGCCGTGGTGCGCGCGACCCTGCCGGTCGTCCGCGATCACGCCGCCGCGATCACCGCGGAGTTCTACCCGTCGATGCTCGCCGCGCACCCGGAGCTGCTGGACCTGTTCAACCAGGGCAACCAGGCCAGTGGCAGGCAGCAGATCGCCCTCGCCTCCGCCGTGGTCGCCTACGCCCAGCACCTGCTCGACGGCACGCCGTTCGGCCCGATCGCCGAGCGCATCGCCCACAAGCACGTCTCGCTCGGCGTGCGCCCCGACCAGTACCCGATCGTCGGCAGGCACCTCGTCGGCGCCGTCGCGACGGTGCTCGGTGACGCGGTCACGCCCGAGGTCGCGGCCGCCTGGGACGAGGTCTACTGGCTGTTCGCGGTCACGCTGATCGCGGCGGAGGCGCGGCTCTTCCAGACCGCGGGGGTCACCCCGGCGGCGGTGTGGCGGCCGTGGCGGGTCGCCAAGCGCGACGACGAGGCGGTCGACACGGTCTCGTTCACGCTCGTCCCCGACGACGGCGGCGCGATTGTGCCGTTCGAACCCGGCCAGTACGTGTCCGTCGCGGTCGACCTGCCCGGCGGGCACCGGCAGCCGCGCCAGTACTCGCTGTCGCAGGCACCGGGGCGCGGTGCTCTCCGCATCACCGTCCGGCGGGTGCGAGGTGCCGCCGGAACGCCGGACGGCGCGGTGTCGAACTTCCTGCACGACCACGTGCAGGCGGACGACACGCTGCTGGTCGGCCCGCCCGCCGGGCAGACCGTTCTCGATCCGGGCCGCCGGCCCGTGGTGCTGATCAGCGCGGGCATCGGCATCACCCCGGTGCTGTCCATGCTCGACCACCTCGCCGCCACGCAACCCACGCGCACGGTCGTCGCCGTGCACGCCGAGATCTCCGCCGACCGCCACGCCCACCGCGCGGAGTACGACCGCTTCACCGGCACCAGCCGGCTGACCTGGTACGAGAACGGTGACGACGGCGGGCAGGCGGGCCGCGTCGACGTGGAGGCGATCCCGCTGCCCGTCGGCGCGATCACCTACCTGTGCGGCCCGATCCCGTTCATGCGCGACGTGCGGGCCGGTCTCGTGCGGCGCGGTGTTCCCGCCGACGACATCAGGTACGAGGTCTTCGGTCCGGGGATGCTCGAACGGTGAGGCCGCACAGCCCCTGTCACGCCCAGTTGCCGAGCTCCGCGTCGATGCGGGGGTCCGTGCGGACCCACACCTCACCGGAAGCGGCTCCCGCCGGGGCGTCGACGCGCTCCAGGCCGAGCGTCTCCACGAGGTCCAGGAGGGTGTCCCTGGCCGGGCCCGCCTCCTCGGCCGTGCAGCTGTCGAACAGGACGTAGTGCACGTCCCAGCGGTCGTTGTACCCGGTGTCGGCCCAGATCCGGCAGAAAGCCGTCAGCGCCGCGGCGTCCAGCGGTGCGAGCGGCTCCGAGTCCGGAGTGGACGTGTCCTGCCCGAGGAACCGTTCGAGCAGCTTGCCGACCCCGGTGGCCTCGACGTCCAAGCCCTCGTCCCGCAGGCGCGTCACCAGGCCGTCCGCCATCGCGCACGGGCCGGAGAAGGTGAAGATCCCGGTGGCCGCCACCACGGTGCCGCCGCCGGGATGCGGGACGGTGGACACCGCGCCCTGCTCCGGCACGTCCCGGACCAGGGCGAGCAGGTCCGCCGGCACCCCGTCGTACAACGCCGCGCACGCGTCCGGAGTGGACGCGAGGGCGCTGGAGCGGTCGAACGTCACCACCAGGCCGCGCCCGCTGGAGGTGAACCAGGCGTTGACGGTGTCACCGGTGCCGTAGCCGTAGTGGGTGACGCCGGAGACCGTGACCGGCTCTCGTCCGTCGGCGCGGGTCAGCTCCGCGAGGCGGCGGCGCAGTGCGCGCGGGTGGGTCTGCCGCAGCACGGACCGGTCGAACTCGGACCGCAGCTGCGCGGCGCGGTCCTGTTCCGCCCCGCTCCTGGCCGCCCGGTGCTCCAGGTGAGCCGACCGGGCCCGCAGGAAGCTCTCGGCGTCCGGCAGCCAGGGCCCGTGCGGGTCGAGGGCGGCGAAACCGCCGCCGACGAACTCCTCCGCCAGCGCCCGGTGGTCGCCGCCGCCGGTGACGACCCGGTACTCGGTGCGCGAGTCCTGCCAGCCCCGCACGCGGCAGATGGCGCCGATGTCCACCATGAACACCAGCGCCTCCTCGGCGGCCTCGTCCTCCAGGCAGAACGACGTGTTGTCCGCACTCCGGTACCGGGCGACGAACTCCAGGAACCCGTCCACAGCGGACTGGTCCCCGCCGGGCAGCCACTGCTGCTGGTGGTCCTTGTCGTCGCTGAACGTCAGCGGTCTCATCACCCGTCCTCGCCGTCAGACTGCGGTCTCGCCGCCCAGGCTATGCCGTCGTGGTGCCAGCCGGCGCCGCGCAGCAGCCGCCACCGTCCTCCGGCGGCGCGTCGAACACGCCGGCGCCACCGCACACCCCGGTCTCCGGCAGCACGAGCTCCACGCGTGCGGCGGCCTCGTGGTCGCCCGCGAGCGCGGCCGCCACGGACCGGGCCTGTTCGCAGCCGGTCAGCGACAGGAACGTCGGCGCACGCCCGTAGCTCTTCATGCCCACCAGGTAGACACCGGGCTCGGGGTGGCGCAGCTCGTTCTCGCCGTGCGGGGAGACGGTGCCGCACGAGTGGACGTTGGGGTCGATCAGCGGCGCGAGCCTGGCCGGCGCCTGCAGCACCGGGTCGAGGTCGAGCCGCAGCTCCGACAGCCACGACAGGTCCGGCCGGAACCCGGTCAGCACCACGACCTCGTCGACCTCCTCGACCCGGTGGCCGTCGAAGGACTCCAGCACGAGCCTGCCGTCCTCACCCCGGTGCACCGCGGCGGTGCGGAACCCGGTCACGGTCTTCACGTGCCCGGCCTCGGCGGCCTCGCGCGCCCGCGAACCCAGGGCACCGCGCGCGGGCAGCTGGTCCGACTCGCCGCCACCGAAGGCGTTGCCCACCGCGCCGCGGCGCACCAGCCACACGACCTCGGTGCCGGGCTCCTGCTCGGCCAGTTCCGCCAGCACCACCAGCGCGGTGAGCGCCGAGTGCCCGCTCCCCGCCACCGCGATCCGCCTGCCCGCGTACCGGGAGCGCTGTGCGGCGAGATCGGGCACCCGGTAGGTGATCCGCGCCGCCGCGGCCTGCTCCCCCAGCGCGGACAGGCCGTCGCCGCCGAGCGGGTTCGGCGAGCCGAAGGTGCCGGACGCGTCGATCACCGCGCGGGCGATGATGCGTTCCTCGCCACCGGCGGTCCGCACGTGCACGGTCAGCGGCTCGTCCTCCCGGCCCGCGTCCACCACCCGGTCGCGGCCGCGCCGGGCCACGCCGGCCACCCGCGCGCCGAAGCGCACCCGGTCGCCGAGGGCGTCGGCCAGCGGTGTGAGGTAGAGGTCGGCCCACTCCGCGCCGGTCGGACACGCGTCGTCAGCAGGCCGCGCCCAGCCCGTGCCCGCGAGCAGCCGTTCCGCCGCCGGGTCGACCAGCTCGCTCCAGCGCGAGAACAGCCGGACGTGGTTCCACTGCGCCACGGCCGCACCGGCGCGGTCGCCCGCCTCCAGCACGAGCACGCGCTCACCCCGTTCGGCCAGATGTGCCGCCGCGGACAAACCCGCAGGTCCAGCACCCACCACGACGACCGGCAACCCGCCCACCGCACACCCCTTGTATCGAAGTACGTCGAATCAGCGAGCCGGACTGTATCGACCGGGATCGATTGACGCAACCATCGACGCCGGTCGATACTCTGTCCGTGACGACCACTCCCGCCGTGCTGCCCGCCGAGGACGCCGCGACGTACGCGGACTGGTTCGCCTGCCTGGCCGAACCGACGCGCGTGCGCCTGCTCCACGCCGTCGCGACCGCGGGCCGCTCGATGACCGTCGGCGAACTGGCCGAGCTCGCCGGCATCAGCCAGTCCACCTGCTCGCACCACGTGCGCAAGCTGGTCGACGTGGGCTTCCTCCGCCAGGGCAGGGACGGCACCGCGACCCGCGTGAGCGTGAACCCGTCCTGCTGCACCGGTCTCCCCCACGCCGCCGACGTCGTCATGGGCGTCCTGGCACCGCGTCGCCGCCACCCCGGCGACCTCCCGGCGGACGTCGTGGTCCGCCCGCTGGACACCGCCGACTGGAACGCGGTGCGCCGCATCTACGGCGAGGGCATCGCCACCGGCAACGCGACGTTCGAAACCGAGGTGCCCCCGCGCCGCGCGCTCGACACCAAGTGGCTCCCCGGCCACCGCTGGGTCGCCGAGGCCGACGGCCAGGTGGCGGGCTGGGCCGCGCTCACCGCGGTGTCCGCCCGCGACTGCTACGCGGGCGTCGCCGAGACGTCGGTCTACGTGGGAAGCGGTTTCCAGGGCCGCGGCGTCGGCACCGCGCTGGTGCACCGGCAGGTCACCGCCGCGGACGACGCCGGCCTGTGGACGTTGCAGACCTCGATCTTCCCCGAGAACCGCGCGAGCCTCGCCCTGCACCACTCCGCGGGCTTCCGCACCCTCGGCGTCCGCGAGCGCATCGCGCGGCACCACGGGGTGTGGCGCGACACGGTGTTCCTCGAGCGCCGGACCGTCCTATGAGGACGATGCGGCCACAGCGGCCCCGGACCGCCGCGAGCCTTGGGTCGCCGGTGGCGCGTCCACGAAAGGGTTGTTCGGGTCGTCCGACCAGGTGATGGTGAGCGTGGCCGTGTTGTCGTCATTCGCCGTGTCGCAGAGGAAAACGCCGGGCACCGCGCTGAACAGTGCCGCGTTTGAAATCGCGCTTCCCGTGGTATCGGTCAGGACCATTTCTGTTTCGTTCCGGAGGGTGCTCATGCAGATCCAGGTCAACACCGACCACAACGTCCACGGTGGCGAAGGACTGGCCGCCTATGTGACCACCGACCTGGAAAACAACCTGTCCCGGTTCAGCGGTTGGGTGACCCGCGTGGAAGTGCACCTCAGCGAGGACGGGGGCAGCAAGCCGGAGGACAAGAAGTGCGTCATCGAGGCGCGCCCCGGTGGCAAGCAGCCGGTCGCGGTCACCCACCACGCGACCACCGTGGACGACGCGTACGCCGGTGCGGCGCAGAAGCTCGGCCGGGTGCTGGACTCCCGGTACTCCAAGGCGCACGACCACAAGGGCAGTGACAGCATCCGCCACATGCCCGCCCCGGAGGACCCGGAGCTGGTCGGCGCGCTCGAGGACGAGCCCCGGAGCTGATCCGGGCGACACGACGCCGCCGCACGGGTCAGCCGCCGGCTACCC
>NZ_JBHXCW010000176.1:0-16784 GCF_042725365.1 Lentzea sp. NPDC060358
GGTCTGCCCGGGAGCAGACCGGCCTCCGCACCGAAAGACCTACTCGCCCTTCCACACCGGTTCGCGCTTCTCGGCGAACGCGCGGGGTCCCTCGACCGCGTCCCGGCTGTGCCGCCGCAGCTCCTCCCAGCGGTAGGACTCCGTGAACGCCTCCGGCAGCGGCAGGTCCACCGACCGCAGCGCCGCCTCCTTGATGGCGCGCACCGCCAGCGGGGCGCAGCGCAGGAGGTCGGCGACCCAGCCCTCGACGCACGCGTCGAGCTCGCCGGCGGGCACGACGTCGTTGACCAGCCCCAGTTCCAGCGCCCGCGACGCGGTGAAGCGCCGGCCCGTCAGCAGGTAGCCGAGCGCGAGCCGGTGGGGTGCCTGGCGCATGAACCGGAACACCCCGCCCGCGCCCGCCACCAGACCGAGCCGCGCCTCCGGGAGGCCGAACTCGGCGTGGTCGGCGGCCACGACGACGTCGCACGCGAGCGCCAGTTCGAGACCGCCGCCGAGCGCGTACCCGTTGACCCTGGCCACGACCGGCTTGGCGAGGCCGAACCGCTCGGTCAGTCGCGGCCAGCCGGGCTGGCCGCGACTGCCGAAGGTCGTCACCCGCGGCCGTTCGCCGTCGAGGGCGGCCCGTTCCTTCAGGTCCTGCCCGACGGAGAACGACCGGGGCCCGGCGCCCGTGAGCACGGCGACCCACAGGTCGTCGTCGGCCTCGAAGTCGTCCCACACCTCGGCCAGCTCCGCGTGGGTGCGCAGGTCCATCGCGTTCAGGACCTCGGGGCGGTCGAGCGTGACGCGGGCGACCCGGCCGTCCTTCTCGTAGCGCACCCGCGGGCCGGCCACCGGTCAGCCGGTGTGGGTGGCGAGGAAGACCTGGCGGTCGGCGTAGGCGTTCGGGAGGTAGCGCGGCTTGCAGCCCGCCGCCTCGAACGCGCCCTCGTACTCGGCGCGCGAGAACAGCCGCAGCGACTGGACGTCGGTGAAGTGCCGCACGCCCGTCTCGTCGCCGACGAGGTAGTTCATCTCCACGTGGCTGCGGCCGTCCCTGGTCGTCCAGCGGCCCATCCTGGTCACCGTGCGCGACGGCGCGCGGAACGTGGCGTCGACCAGGTGGCCGCCGTCCCAGTCCTCGCGGAACACCCACGGCTCCACGATCATCACGCCGCCGGGTGCCAGGTGCGCGGCCATGGTGCGCACGGCCGCGTGCAGGTCGTCCAGGCCGTTGATGTAGGCCACCGACGCGTACATGCACGTGACGACGTCGAACTTCGCGCCGAGGTCGAACGAGCGCATGTCGGCCTGCGACAGCGCGACGCCGGGCAGCTTCGCCCGCGCGACCCGCAGCATCGGCTCGGCGAGGTCCGTGCCGGTGACGGTGAAGTGCTCGCGCAGGTACGTCAGGTGCTCCCCGGTGCCGCAGGCGACGTCGAGCAACGTCGTGGCGCCGGGCGCGTTCTCCACCGCCAGCTCGCGGATCCTCGTCGCGAGCAGGGAGTAGTCCATGTGACAGCGGTAGACGTCGTCGTACACGTCGGCGAACTTCTCGTCGTACACGGGTGACCCCCGGTTCTCTCAGTCGCGGACGGCGGTGAGCAGCAGGAACGTGCCGGGGGTCGTGCGCTGCCGCACGGTCAGGCCCGCGCCGGCGAGCCAGCCCTCCAGCTCCGCGGGGTCGAAGGTGGTCAGGGTCAGCTGCTTCTGGAAGTGCGCGTACACCGGGTCGTCCGAGGTGCGGTAGGTCATCAGCGTGAACGTGCCGCCTGGCCGCAGCACGCGGCCCATCTCCGCGACCGCCTTCGCCGGGTCGGGCAGGGCCTGGAGCATGTTCCAGCTGTTGACCGCGCCCACGGAGGCGTCGGCGAACGGCAGGTTCAGCGCGTCGCTGCCCACCCGGACCACGTCCGGCATCGAGTGCCGCACCAGGCCGAGCATCGTCGGCGAGCGGTCCAGCGCGATGACCCGCTCCGAGCCGAACTCCCGTGCCAGCACGGCGGTCCAGCGTCCGGGGCCGCAGCCGACGTCGAGCACCGGACCGTCCACTGGGGACACGTTGGCCGCCAGGAAGGCGTCCTCGTCCGCTGGGGTGAGCACGTTGTCCCAGTTCGACCCGGACAGCCGCAGCACCGGCGGGCGCAGCCTGCGCTCGTAGCGGGTGAAGGCCGCCTGGAACATCGCCTCGCTCGGCCCGGTCGAGTCGGAGCCGAACTGCAGCAGACCGTCGGTCTCGGAGTAGAGCGTGCCGCAGCCGGTGCAGGACGCGCCGCCGTCGGCCTCGGTCAGCGCCGAGAGGCAGGCGGGGCAGCGGAACGCCTCGGCGAACCTGGTCCACCGGGCCGGTCCGGCGTCCGCGGGGGCGGACGGCGCGCTCGGGGGCACGACCTCGGGCTCCTCGCCGTCGGGCGTGAGACCGCTTTCGGCGTCCCACAGGGCCTTGGCGCCCGCGTAGGCGTGCAGCGTGCCGGTGTCCTCGCGCCAGGCCGCGGTCACGACGTCGGTGGGCAGCGACCGCGCCCACTCGGCGTCCTTCGCGGCCTGCTCCGGGGTGAGCGACCAGGCGAGCGGCGACGGCCAGACCCGGCCGATCACCGGGGCCGCGGGGTCGAGCGCGTCCAGGGAGCGGTCGAGCCTGCTGGCCTCGTCGGGGCTGATGTCCGCGCCGCGGAAGGCGTCGAGCACGCGCTCGCGCTGCGCGGGGAAGTGCCCGAGCAGGTACAGCAACGCGGTCAGCAGCGGCCGTTGCGCGTCCGCGACCATCTCCAGCGGGCCGTCGAGCCGCTTCGTCAGCGCCTCCAGGACGGCCGGGTCCTCGGTGTCGGCGAGCAGGCCCAGCGCCACCACGAGGTGCGGCCGGCGCTGCGGCGGCGCGGTGGGCAGGGCGTCGGCCAGCGCCGGGATCACCTCGTCGGCGCGGCCGGGGGTGAGGTCGGCGACCAGGTCGCGGAACGCGCCCCGCACCTCGGCGGAGTCAGCGCGCAGCAACGCGTCGAGCTTGTCCACGGTGGAAATCTCCTCGGGGTCAGGAGCCGATGGCCTGGGGGAAGCGGAAGAAGCCGTCGGGGTCGACGGACTTCTTCACCTCGGCCAGGCGCGGGTGGTTGTCGCCGTAGTAGGCCCACTGCCAGTTCTGCAGGTCCGGGTCGGGCGAGTTGACGTAGCAGTGGCCGTTGGAGTGCGGGTCGACGGTGTCGAAGCCGCGGTCGACCCACGCGCGGGCGGCGGCCTCGTCCTCGTCGGTGCCCGGCGCCTGTTCGCCGCTGAGGGTGAACTTGGCGAGGTAGGCGGTGTCGCGGTGCGCGTAGGCCGTCGCGTCGGAGGCGACCTCGTTGACCGCGCCGCCGAGTCCGGTGTAGGCGAAGTAGCGCAGCTGGCCCGCGCGCCGCTCGCCGTCGAACACCTCCAGCGCGTCGGCGACGGTCTGGCGGGCGAACGGCGTGGACACCAGCCGGTGCCGCTCGCGCAGGAAGGCCTGCCGCGGCAGCACGGCCTCGGGGTTGTCACCGGTGCGGCGGCGTTGCCGCCGCGACATCCCCTCGGTCTCGTAGAACTGGGCCATCGCCGCGTGGTACGGGCGGTCGTCGTGCACCTGCTGCATCGCGGGTTCCAGGCCGGCGACGGAGAACAGCTCCCCGAGGGCGGCCTCGGCCTGCGCGCGTGCGCCGAGGTACGTGCCGATCATCAGCACCACCGGGGTGGCCGACGGGTCGGCGTCCTGCAGGAACACGCCCGTCTCCGCGCCCAGCTCGCGCGGTGCGGCCGCGAGCCAGTGCGGCCAGGTCTCCAGCAGGTCCAGCGCCTGGTCCCACTGCCACATGACGGTGAAGCCGGTCATCCGCTCCGTGGTGAACGGGCGCACCGCGAAGTCGGTGACGATGCCGAAGTTGCCACCGCCGCCACCGCGCAGCGCCCAGAACAGGTCGGGCTCCTCCTCGGCCGAGCAGTCGACCACCCTGCCGTCGGCGAGCACGACCCTGGCGGAGACCATCCGGTCGCTCGCGACGCCGTGCTTGCGGGCCTGGAAGCCGATGCCGCCGCCGGACAGGTAGCCGCCCGCGCACACCGTCGGGCAGATGCCGGTGGCCACCGCCACGCCGTGGGGTTCGAGCGACTCGAGCACGTCGACGGACTGCGCGCCCGGTCCCACGTGGACCACGTCCCCGCGCACGGCGACGTGGTCCAGCGCGGACAGGTCGACGACCAGGCCCTCGGTGGTCGACCACCCGGCGAACGAGTGGCGGCCGCTGCGCGGCACCAGGTGCACGTCGTGGGCGCGCGCGAACTCCAGGCACGCGACGACGTCGTCCTCGGTCTCGCAGCGGGCGACGGCACCGGGCCGCACCGAGTCGAACTCGGCGAGCTGCAACTGCCGGGCCGAGTCGTAGTCCTCGGCGCCGGGCAGCACCAGCCCGCCGCTCAGCCGCGAGGCCAGCGCCTCCCAGCGCACGGCTCGGCCACCAGTTCCCATGTGCGCTCGTCCTCCTGCTCGAAACCCCGGGAGCGAAATTGCACGCCGGATCGGAAATGAAATCGACCGACGAACAAGACCGCACCCGGTAATATCCCGGGTGCGGATTCCACGAATCGAACGCGGGACATCACCCGCGGTTCACCGGAAACGCTACCCGCCCCATTCCGGCAGTCAACCCCTACCGGGCACAACGGAATCACCCACTCGCATCAGCGCTTTTCCGCAGTTCCCAGGGGTCCGCTAGGGGTGGATCGAGGTCAGCGGCGGGCGACCAGGTCCTCGGTGACCGCCACCAGACGGGCGGCATTGTCCTTGTCGAACGCCTTCTGCGTGAGGTCCACCGGCTTGCCGCGGTCGTCCACCGTGAGCCGCTGCGCGGGCGGGTGGTCGATCCACCCCAGGATCGGCGCGACGGCCTCGTCGACGGTCTTCGCGGCGAGCTTGCCGAACACCTTCACCACGGCGCGCAGCGGCTGCTTGAACTGGTCGAGCGCGCCGGTGGCGGTGAAGCCGGGGTGGTAGAGCACGTACTTGGCCTTGCTGCTGGGGTTCTCGCCGAACGCGACGGCGAGCAGGTCGTTGGCGCGGCCGGCCTGCAGCTGGGCGCGCATGGTGCCGTACTTGCCGGTCAGCTGGAGGTCGTCCCACACGACCTCGCCCGCCTTGTTGCCGGGACCGGCGACGTTGACGATGACCGGGTCGGCCGCGGCGTCGAACTGCGCGGACAGGCCGTGACCGAGCAGGTAGCGGCTCAGGTAGTACAGGGAGAAGGTGGCCTCGAGCCCCTCCGGCGACTCCGCGCGGCTGAAGTTCTGCCGGTTGGCGGTGAGCACGAGCGCGTCCACGGCGGTGTGCGCGGCCTTGATCCGGTCGACCACCTCCTGCACGGCCTTGGTGGAGGACAGGTCGGCGCGCAGGAACGTGAAACGGCCGGCCGCGCCCAGCCGCTCCGCCTCGGCCACCAGCGCGGCTCCCTTCTCCGGACTCCTGCCCACCACCACGACGGTGTCGCCGGCGCGCAGGCGGGCCAGCGCCGTGGCCCTGCCCATCCCGTCGGTGCCGCCCGCCACGACGACGGTTTTGGCAGAAGTGTTCTGCTGGTCCTGCATGGATGCTCCCAACAAAGACATTCAACGACTGCGGAGAACTCTAGTGCTCACCCCAGGACGAAGAAGCCGCGATCGCCCCCACCCCTGACCGCACCCCGAGCCAAAAGAATGAATAGGGGTTCGTTCGGACAATGCGAGTAGGGGGTTGACGACAATCTCGCGGAATAAATAGCTTGCAACCGGGCAGCAGGCTGCGGGCCGCACCCGGATCGATGGTTGCCGCACGTCGAACGCCTGCGCCACCGAAACACCCCTCCCGAGCGACGACGGGAAAGTCACCCATGCGCGTTCTGTTCGCCACAGTGCCGGAGAAGTCCCACCTGTTCAACCTGGTGCCGCTGGCGTGGGCCCTGCGCACCGCCGGGCACGAGGTGCGGGTCGCGGGTCAGCCGGGCGTGGTCGACTCGATCGTCTCGGCGGGGCTCACCGCCGTGCCGCTGTCGGCCGACCACGACTGGCACCGGCTGATCGAGGAGTTCAGCCGGTCCTCGAGCCTGGGGCTGCTGACCGGTTTCGACCCGTTCACCGCCCCCGCCGAGGACTACTCCCCCGAGTTCTTCGCGGACTACCACAAGATCATGGTCCCGACGTTCGCCGCGTTCAACGACGCGCTGGTGGACGACCTGGTGGAGTTCGCCCGGCAGTGGCGGCCGGACCTGGTGGTGTGGGACGCGATCACGTTCGCGGGCTCGGTGGCCGCGCGCGCCGTCGGTGCCGCGCACGCCAGGGTGATCTGGGGCAGCGACGAGCTCCCCCGGATGCGCCGGGGCTTCCTCGACGCGGGCGGGGACGACGACCAGGTCGCCGCGTGGCTCGAACCGATCGCGCGCAAGCACGGCGTGGAGTTCGACGAGGAGCTGCTGACGGC
Organism: Lentzea sp. NPDC060358; assembly: GCF_042725365.1. Taxonomy (NCBI): domain Bacteria; kingdom Bacillati; phylum Actinomycetota; class Actinomycetes; order Pseudonocardiales; family Pseudonocardiaceae; genus Lentzea; species Lentzea sp. NPDC060358. The sequence goes on from NZ_JBHXCW010000176.1 coordinate 6,437, forward strand.
GCAGCTGTCGATCCAGCAGATCCCCGCGGCGATGCGCACGCCCAACGACCACGTGCCGAGCACCGGCATGGCGTTCGTCCCCTACAACGGTCCCGCCACCGTGCCGGACTGGCTGCGCGTGCCCGCGGAGCGCCCCAGGGTGTGCGTCACGCTGGGCACCACGATGGAACGCCTCGGCGTGGAGTTCATGTCGATGGGCGACCTGCTCGAGGCCGTGGCCGGTCTCGACGTGGAGGTCGTCGTGACGATGTCCGCCGAGCAGCGCGCCGCGCTGACCTCGTTGCCGGGCAACGTGCGCGCCGTCGAGTTCGTGCCGCTGCACGTCCTGCTGCCGACGTGCTCGGCGATCGTGCACCACTGCGGCAGCGGCACCTACACCACGGCGCTGGCCTCCGGCGTGCCGCAGCTCGCCATGCCGCAGCGCGGGTTCAGCGAGTCCGTGCTGATCTCGCGGCGCATGCGGGACATGGGCGTCGCGCTGTACGAGGTCGCCACCGACGCCACCGCGGAGGGAGTGCGCGACAAGCTCTCCCGGCTGCTCACCGAACCGTCGTTCGCGCACGCCGCCGGCCGCGTGCGCGACGGGATGCGCGCCGACCCGACACCGGCCGAGGTCGTGACGGCGCTCGAACAGCTCGCGGGCCGCGGGCGCTGACCCCGCCGGCCCCACCCCTCCGGAGGATTGCCATGCAACTGGACACGACCTCGCGGCCGGCCGCCGCCGGACCGCTCTCCACGGCGGAGTTCTGGGACTGGCTGGCCGTGCGCGCCGCGAGCACGAAGTTCACGGTGGACCGGATCGCGCTCGACGAGCTGGACGAGTGGTCCACCGACCCCGCCACCGGCGACATCGGCCACCGGTCGGGGCGGTTCTTCACCGTGCAGGGCCTGCACGTCAAGACCGAGCGCGGCCCGGTCTCCGAGTGGACCCAGCCGATCATCAACCAGCCCGAGGTGGGCATCCTCGGCATCCTGGTCAAGCGGTTTGACGGGGTGCTGCACTGCCTGATGCAGGCCAAGGTGGAGCCGGGCAACATCAACGTCCTGCAGCTGTCCCCGACCGTGCAGGCCACCCGCAGCAACTACACGCGCGCCCACCGCGGCAGCGCCGTGCGGTACCTGGAGTACTTCACCAAACCCCGCGCGGGCAACATCGTCGTCGACGTGCTGCAGTCCGAGCACGGGTCGTGGTTCCTGCGCAAGCGCAACCGGAACATGGTCGTCGAGGTGACCGGCGACGTCGAGGTGTCCGACGACTTCTGCTGGCTCAGCCTGCACCAGCTCGGCGAGCTGATGCAGTCGGACAACCTGGTCAACATGGACGCGCGCACCGTGCTGTCCTGCCTGCCCCTGGTTCCCGCGGGCGGCGGCGACCCGGCGACGCAGAGCTGGTTCACCGAGGTGTGCGCGATGCACGACGTGCGCACCGAACAGGTCGCGCTGGCCGACCTGGAGGGCTGGGAACGCCACCCCGACGAGATCCGGCACGCCGAGGGCCTGCACTTCAAGGTGATCGCCGTGCGGGTGAGCGCCAACAGCCGCGAGGTGTCGGGCTGGACCCAGCCGATGTTCCAGCCGTGCGGCCGCGGTGTGGTGGCGTTCCTGGTGAAGCGGATCGACGGGGTGCTCAACGTGCTCGCGCACGCCCGAGCGGAACCGGGGTTCGTCGACGTCGTGGAGATCGGCCCGACGGTGCAGTTCCAGCCGTCGAGCTACCCCGGCGGCTGGCACCCGCCGTTCGCCGGGCACGTGCTGGACGCGCCGCCGGAGCGGATCCTGTTCGACCGGGTGCACTCCGAGGAGGGCGGCCGGTTCTACCACGCGGAGAACCGCTACCTGGTGGTCGAGCTGGGCGCCGACGAGGACCCCGGCCCGCTGCCGGAGGACTACCGGTGGCTGACCGTGCGCGAGCTCGGCAACCTGGTCGCGCACCGCAACTACATGAACGTGCAGGCGCGGACGCTCGTCAGCGTGCTGCACCTGACGCTCGGCCTGGCGTGAGGACCGTGACCGCCGCGCTGCGGTTCGGGGTCCTGGGCTGCGCGGAGATCGCCTGGCGGCGCACCCTCCCGTCGCTCGTGTCCTGCGAGGACGCCCGGCTGGTCGTCGTGGCGAGCCGCGACGCCGACAAGGCCGCCCGGTTCGCGAGCCGCTTCGGCTGCGAGGCCGCCCACGGCTACGAGTCCGTGCTGGAGCGCGACGACGTCGACGCGGTCTACCTGCCGCTGCCGACCGGCCTGCACCGCGAGTGGTGCGCGAAGGCGTTGCGGGCGGGCAAGCACGTGCTGGTCGAGAAACCGGTGGCGGTGGACCACCAGGAGGCCCTGGAGCTCGCGACGCTGGCCGAACGGCACGGCGTGGCGCTGCTGGAGAACCGCGGGTTCGCCCACCACACGCAGCACGACGCGGTGCGCAAGCTGGTCGCCGACGGGGTGATCGGCGAGCTGCGCGGGTTCACGAGCACCATGGGCATCCCTCCCCCGCCGCGCCACGACGTGCGGCACCGCGCCGACCTGGGCGGCGGCGCGCTGCTCGACGTCGGCTACTACCCGGTGTCCGCGGCCCAGCTCTTCGTGCACCAGGACCTCCGAGTGCTGGGCGCCCACCTGGTGCGCGACGACGAGACCGGGGTGGACGTGTCCGGGGAGGCGCTGCTGGTCTCCCCCAACGGCGTGCCGGCGCACCTGTCGTTCGGGATGCGGCACGCCTACCGGACCCACTACGAGCTCTGGGGCAGCAAGGGCCGGATCGTGCTGGAACGCCCGTTCAGCGCGCCGGACCACTGGCAGCCGGTCGTGCGGCTGGAGCGGCAGGACCGCTCCGAGCAGCTCACCCTGCCGCCGTGCGCGCAGTTCACCGCCCTGTTCCGGGCCTTCGCGACCGCGGTGCGCTCCGATCCCGCGCACCGCGCCGCGCACCTCGACCCGAGCGTCCGTGCCGCGGCCCTGCTGACGGCCATCCGCGACCACTCCACCAGCACCGGCACGGGAGACCTGCGATGACCACCACCGACGAGGCAACCCAGAACGAGACCGGCCAGCCCGGCCCCGCACCCACCGCCGACGCGGCGTCGACCAAGGCGGCCGTCCTGGAACTGGTGCGGCGCTACGACCGGCAGACCGCGCCACCACCGGAGTTCCGGCCCGGCATCACCCCGGTGCTGCCCTCGGGCGCGGTCCTCGACGAGGAGGACCGCGCCGCGCTGGTCGAGGCGGCGCTGGAGATGCGCATTGCCGCCGGGGTGTCGTCGCGCAAGTTCGAGCGGCTCTTCGCCCGCGCCCTGCACCTGCGCAAGGCGCACCTGACCAACTCGGGCTCCTCGGCGAACCTGCTGGCGCTGGGCGCGTTGTGCTCACCGCTGCTGGAGGGCGAGCAGCTGCAGCCGGGCGACGAGGTGATCACCGTCGCGGCGGGCTTCCCCACCACGGTCAACCCGATCGTGCAGAACGGCATGACCCCGGTGTTCGTCGACATCGAGCTGGGCACCTACAACACCACGCCGGAACGCGTGGAGGCCGCGATCGGGCCGCGCACCAGGGCGATCATGATCGCGCACGCGCTGGGCAACCCCTACCAGGCGGAGGAGATCGCCCAGCTGGCCGCCGAACGCGGGCTGTACCTCGTGGAGGACAACTGCGACGCGGTCGGCTCGCGCTACCGCGGCAGGCTGACCGGCGGGTTCGGCGACCTGAGCACCGTGAGCTTCTACCCGGCGCACCACATCACCACGGGCGAGGGCGGCTGCGTCCTCACCGACAACCTCGCGCTCGCGCGGATCGTCGAGTCGCTGCGCGACTGGGGCCGGGACTGCTGGTGCGAGCCGGGCGAGAACGACACGTGCCACAAGCGGTTCGCCTACCAGATGGGCGACCTGCCGCGCGGCTACGACCACAAGTACATCTTCTCCCAGGTGGGCTACAACCTGAAGACGACCGACCTGCAGGCGGCGCTGGCGCTGAGCCAGCTGCCGAAGCTGGACGCGTTCGGCAAGGCCCGGCAGCACAACTGGCAGCGGATGCGCGACGGCCTGGACGGCGTGCCGCACCTGCTGCTGCCGACGGCGACCCCGGACAGCGAGCCCAGCTGGTTCGGCTTCGCGATGACCATCGCCGCGGACGCCCCGTTCACCCGGCCGGAGATCATCCGGCACCTGGAGGACCGGCGGATCGGCACGCGGCTGCTGTTCGCGGGCAACCTCACCCGGCACCCGGCGTACCTCGGCAGGCCCAACCGGATCTCGGGCGAGCTGACCAACAGCGACGTGGTCACCGAGCGGACGTTCTGGGTCGGGGTCTACCCCGGCATCACCGACGAGATGACCGACTACGTGGTGGACACGATCCGCCGCTTCGCGACGGGGGTGAGGTGACGTGGCGGCACAGCAGGGCGAGCCGGTGCTCGCGATCCTGGGCGGCACGCCGCGGTTCCCCGAGCCGTTGCACGTCGGCCGGCCGAACGTGGCCGCGCCCGACGTGGTGCTGGAGCGCATCCGGGGTGCGCTCGACCGCAAGTGGCTCACCGCGTTCGGCCCGCTGGTCAAGGAGTTCGAGCAGCGGCTGGCCGAGACCGCGGGGGTGCGGCACTGCATCGCCACCTGCAACGCCTCGATCGCGCTGCAGGTGCTGTTCCGCGCCGCCGGCCTGACCGGTGAGGTGGTCATGCCGTCGTTCACGTTCATCGCCACCGCCCACACCCTCATGTGGGAGGGCATCACACCGGTGTTCGCCGACATCGACGAGCGCACCGGCAACATCGACGTCGAGCACGCGCGGCGCCTCATCACCGAGCGGACGTCCGCCGTGGTGGGCGTGCACCTGTGGGGCCACCCCGCCCCGGTCGACGAGCTGACCGCGCTGGCCGAGGAGCACGGCCTGCCCCTGTTCTTCGACAGCGCCCACGCGATCGGCTCGCTGCACAAGGGCAAGCCGGTGGGCGGCTTCGGCACGGCGGAGGTCTTCTCCTTCCACGCCACCAAGTTCATCAACGCCTTCGAGGGCGGCGCGGTGCTCACCGACGACGACGAGCTGGCCGAGCGCGTCCGCAAGGTGCACAACTACGGCCGCGGCGAGGGCGAGGACATCCGGCACCTGGGCACCAACGCCAAGATGACCGAGGTGTGCGCGGCGATGGGACTCACGTCGCTCGAGCACATGGCGGAGCTGATCGCGGTCAACCGCGCCAACCACGACCGCTACCGCGACGGACTCGCCGGGGTGCCCGGCGTGACGCTGCGCGAGCCGGAGCCGTTCGACGACACCAACCACCAGTACGTGGTGATCGAGGTGGACCGCGATCGGGCGGGCATCGGCCGCGACGACGTGGCGGCGGCGCTGGAACGGGAGAACGTCCTGGTGCGCACCCACTTCCACCCCGGCTGCCACCGCACCCGGCCCTACGTCGACGACCCCGCCCGGCACGCTCCCCTGCCGCTGCCGCGCACGGAGGCGCTGGGGGAACGGGTGATCTCGCTGCCCACCGGCACGGGCGTCGGCCAGGGGCAGATCGACGAGCTGTGCGCCGTGATCGGGCAGATCGTGCGGCAGGGCGGCGAGGTCCGGCGCGCCCGCGCCGGGACTTGAGCCGTCCCGGCACACCCCGAGATCCGCGCGGACCGAGCTGAGGTCCGCGCGGATCGCGTTTGAGGCGAGGAAATCCCACCCGCGTGAAGGAGTTCTGACCGGTGGAGCGGTTCGTCGTCACGGGAGGCACCGACGGTGTGGGGCGGGCGGTCGTCCTGCACGCGCTCGGCCGGGGGCACTCCGTGCTCGCCGTCGGCAGCACCGAGGACAAGGGCCGCGCGCTGCTCGACGCCGCCGCGGTGGCCGGTGCCGCGGACCGGCTCCGGTTCCTGCGGGCCGACCTGCGGTCGCTCGCGGAGAACGACCGCGTGCTGCACGAGGTCGCCGCGCACTTCCCCGTGGTCGACACGCTCGTCCTGGGCGCGCAGCGGTACCGCACGCGGTGGCGGGAGACCGTCGACGGCGTCGAGGAGAACTTCGCGCTCACCTACCTGAGCAGGTTCGTGCTCGCCCACGGGCTGGCCGGGCCGATGGCGGGGTCGGCGCGGCCGCTGGTCGTGAACCTGTGCGGCACCGGCACGCCGGTCGGCCGGATGCACTGGGACGACCTGCAGCTGCGGGCGAGCCGCAGCGGCTGGAAGGCCCTCATGCAGGCCGGCCGGGCCACAGACCTGCTCGGCGTGGAGTTCGCCCGGCGGGCGCCGCGGGGTGCCGCGAGGTTCGTGCTGTTCAACCCCGACGGGATCCGGACCGGGGTGCAGAAGGGCCTGGAGTGGCCCTGGGGGCCGCTGGCGCACGCGATGACCACGCTGTTCGGCAAGTCGATGGAGGCGGGCCTGCCGCCGCTGCTGGACCTGCTCGACAGCCCTCCCGAGGCCGCGCTGAGCGCCTTCCGCGGCTCCCGGCCGGTGGACATGAGCGCCCGCTCGCTGGCCCGGTCCTACTCGGCCGAGGACGCGGCCCGGCTGCACGAGGCCACCGTGGCCCTTCTCGACGGGCTGGGCCGAAGGGGTCTCGCACCCGCCTGACCGCCGTTCGCACATCACCGGCGGAATTGTCCAAAACCGGGAAAACAACGGCCCTGCGCATTCTTCGTGTCACGCGACTGCACACCACCCGAACTGCCAGCGCGCGGCACAGCCGATTCTCTTCGATCATTCACACCAGCCTGTTCCGACGGGGATTTTCCGGCACGGAGCACGGCATCGCCTGCCCGAACCCGAATGCCGCGCGAGCGGGTCGCGACCGCACGGCGACTAGGGAGTTCCCGGCGAAGCGGACATCCATCTGATGCCATGCGATGTGGAATCTTGTGGAGATCCACGCCCGAAACGTCCCTTGACTGCCCGTTCGGGCAGCCGGAATCTCGATCTTCGGCACCTTCTCCAACTCGCCGAAGGCGGTGACGGGCCGCCGGGCCGCCCGTTCCCCGCCCGGCAATGTCGATCGCCGGGCGACCGGACGGACAGGCCGGGCCCGCGAAGCACCGAAAGCATTCCGGCCGCGCCACCGATACCAGTGGGTACCGGAAAAATAGCCGATGAATCACGGGTGTTACATCAAAGATCGATTGACCGCTCAAGCAGGTTCCGCATCCGGCACAAGCAGGTCGCGCCGCCGGACCGGTCCTTACGGCCAATTGAAACAAGTCTTCGTGGACACCCTCGCAAGGCCACTGCTAGGCTCGTTGTCACATCACAAATTCATAAATGCGCGTGCCGGGCTCAACGACGTGACCGGTCAGATCAGTCGACCGTCCTCGGAGATGACACCCGGTAGTCCTGCCACCGCGATCGGACCCGTTCCCGGCACTCCGCCTGCCGCACCCGGCACCGCGCCGCGGGCAGCTCCGGTTACCGGCACCTCGCTCCCGAGCCGATCCGGCCGGCGGTGGCGCCGGGTGTGCTCCCGTGCGCTCTGCCGGCCGATCCAGCGCAACCCAGCACGTGGGCACATCGTGAAGGGGGAGTTAATTGATCGAGCGTGACGACGAGATGGACCTCCTGCGGGAAACACTTTCCCGTGCGGCGGAAGGGAAGGGCGGGGTCGCGGTCATCAGCGGTCCCGTGGCGACGGGCAAGACCGAGCTGCTCAACGCCTTCGCCGAGCACGCGACCGACTCGGGAGCCATGGTGCTCGGCGCCGCGTGCTCGCAGGCCGAGGCCTCGATGCCCTTCGGGGCCATCGCGCAGGCGTTCCAGCACGCCCCCATCGCGCCGGAGCACCTGCAGGGCATGTCCAACCTGATCAACCAGGAGGACTGCCTGAACGTGCTGGGCGACAGCTCCACGCCCACCACGGACGTGCTCGACCAGGTGTACCCGTCGGTCATGAACTACCTGTGGCGCGCGCTGCTCGACCTGAGCGAGCAGCGGCCCGTGGTGATCGTCGTCGACGACGTCGACCAGGCCGACCGGTTCTCGTTGCAGGGGCTGTCCTTCATCGCCCGGCGGCTGCGCAGCGCGCGCGTCGTCGTGGTACTGGCCGCGCAGACCGGGACCAGGAGGACGGACCCGTTCCTGCAGAGCGAGGTGCTCAGACAACCGCTGTGGCAGCAGATCCGGCTCGGCCCGCTGTCCGAGGACGGCGTGGCCGGGGTGCTGGAGAGCCGGTTCGGCGCGGACACAGCGAGGCGGGTCGCGCCGGAGTGGTTCTCGATCACCCGGGGCAACCCGCTGCTCGTGCGGGCGCTGCTCGAGGACGACGCGCCGGGAGGGCACCCCGTGCCCGGCGAGTCGTTCGCCGAGGCGATGAGCGCCTGCCTGCACCGCTGCGACCCGGACCTGGCGGACCTGGCGGTGGTCGTCGCGGTCCTGGGCGAGCAGGCCACGACGGAGCTCGTCGCGGACCTGGTGGGCACGCCGCACGAGGCGGTCGCGCCCAAGATCAGGGCGCTCAACGCCGTGGGCGTGCTGGCGGACGGCCGGTTCACCCACGCCGTCGGCTGCGCCGCGATGCTCGACCCGCTCGACCCGGCCAAGCGCACGGACCTGCACCTGCGGGCCGCGGAGAAGCTCTTCTACGCGGGCACCGGCCCGACCGCGGTGGCCGAGCTGCTCCTCGCCGCGGGCGAGCAGCTGCCGGAGTGGAGCACGACGCTGCTGCAGGAGGCGGGCGACCGGGCGCTGCTCGACGACGAGGTGGAGAAGGCCGTCAAGTACCTCGAGCTGGCCTACCGGACGGCCACCAGCCGCCGGGACCAGGTCGTGGTGCTGAACCTGCTGATCTCGGCGCACTGGCGCACCGACCCGCTGGGCTGCACGCGCTACGTCGACCGGATGCTGGAGGCGACGAGGGACGGTTTCGTCGACGGCAACGTGTCGCTGGTGGTGAAGCTCCTGCTCGGGCTCGGCCGGTACGCCGACACCGAGATGCTGCTGGAGCGGGTCGCCACGCAGGGGCGCGAGGTGCCGCTGAAGATGCGGGTGGAGCGCCGGTTCCTGCGGCTGATGCTGGCCTACCACACGCCCGGCCTGCTCAGCCGGGTCCGGCCCGAGCTGCTCGGCGGCGACCGCGACGCCGACGAGCTGGCGGTCGAGGTGACCATGTCGCCCCGGATGCAGGCCATCCGGGTGCTCGAGGTGGCGCTGGCGGGCGGCAACCCGGACGAGGCCGTGGAGCACGCCGAGCACGTGCTGCAGGGCTGCCGGCTCGGCGACGGCACCGCGGACATGCTGTTCACGATGCTCGCGGTGCTGGTGGACCTCGACCGCGGTGCGGCGGCGCTGCCGTGGTGCGAGTCCATGATGGCCGAGGCCGAGGCCAGGAAGGCCTGGGCGTGGCTCGCGATCCTGCTCAGCGTGCGCGCCGATCTCGCGCTGCAGGCCGCGGACTTCACGGCCGCCGCCGAGTACGCGCAGCGGGCGCTGACAACGTTGCCGCCGGAGAACTGGGGGCTGCTCGTGGGCAAGCCCCTGGCGACGCTGCTGCAGGCCAACACGGCGCTCGGCCGGCTCGGCGACGCGGCGGCGCTGCTCAAGCAGCCCGTGCCGGAGCTGACCTTCCAGACGACGTTCGGCCTGCAGTACTGGCTCGCCAAGGGCCAGTACTACCTGTCGACGAACCGGCTGCACGCGGCGCTGGTCACCTTCCAGGCGTGCGGCGAGCTGTCGACGGAGTGGGACGTGGACGTCGTCGCGTGGCGCGGCGGGACGGCGGAGGTGCTGATGCGCACCGGCAAGGCCGACCAGGCGCGGACGTTGCTGCGCGAGCAGCTCTCCCGCGTCCACCGGGGCAACGCCCGCGTGCGCGGGGTGTCCCTGCGGCTGCTCGCCAGGACCGTCGACCTGGTGGAACGGCCGCGGCTGCTCAAGGAGGCCATCGAGCAGCTGCAGAACTGCGGGGCGCTGCTCGACCAGGCGCACGCGCTGGCGGACCTGAGCATCGTCCTGCAACGGCTGGGCGACTCCGACCGGTCCCGGATCGCGGTGCGCCGGGCGTGGCTGCTCGCCAAGAAGTGCAACGCGAACCTGCCGGGCGAACGCCGGCCCGCTCCGCCGGAGGACGAGCTGCGCCACCCGGTCGCGGCCGACCCCGCCGGCGACTCGTCGACGACGCTCAGCGACGCGGAGCAGCGGGTGGCCGCGCTGGCCGCGCGCGGCGCCAAGAACCAGGACATCGCCGCCAAGCTGTCGATCACCGTGAGCACGGTGGAACAACACCTGACCCGTGTCTACCGCAAGCTCAAGGTGAGCCGGCGCACCGACCTGCCCGGTGCGCTGGACCTGCTCGCCGTCGACAGCGCGCTGAGCGCCGTCGGCTCGTACTGAAAGCCGCTGCTCCTGCCCCCCTCGGCCACGCCCTCGGCGACCGCGAACGACCACACGGGG
>NZ_JBHXCW010000177.1:0-16704 GCF_042725365.1 Lentzea sp. NPDC060358
GGCACTGAGGCGCTCCAAAAATCTGACACTTGCTGACGCCAAATCTGGCAGTAACTGACAGCTTGGGTTAGCGTGGCTGCGTGGAAACGCTGACCACCCGCGCCGCGAAGGACCTGCGCACCCGCCTCGCCCTCCAGGAGGCGGCCATCGCCCTGTGCCTCGACCAGGGCTTCGCCGCCACCTCGACCAAGGCGATCGCCGACCGGGCGGGGCTCTCCGAACGCACGCTGTTCCGCACGTTCGGCTCCAAGGCCGCGATCTTCTGGTACGACGCGTTCCTCAGCCGCATCGTCCGCGCCCTGACCCCCGGACCGGACCCCGTCACGGCGCTGGTGGAGGCCGTGCGCACGGCCATCGGCACGATCACGCCGGAGCAGTGGTCGCTGGAGCTGGGCCGCCGGGCGGTGATCGTGCGGGAGCCGGACCTCATCGCGACCGGCACCCAGGAGCTCGACGCCGGCGCGCTGCAGATCGCCACGATCCTCACACCCCCGCTCGCCTCCCCCGCCCAGGCCTTCGACCTGGTCCTCTTCGCGCGGTTCGCGGTGGCGGGCTTCGGCGCCGTGCCGGTCCACGCGGACACCACGCCCGAGGACTGGGGCGCCCAACTGGAACGGGTGGCGCACAAGGCCGCCCACGGCGCTTTGGAGCGTCCATGAAGCTCCCGAACCTGATCACCGACCCGGACACGCTGGCGGGACTGAGCCACGACGAGGCCGAGTGGGCGCCGGCGGGCACGCCGTTCGCCGCGCTCCGCCCGGAGTCCACGGAGGACGTCCAGCGGGCGGTGCGGGCCTGTGCGGAAAGCGCCACGCCGATCGTGCCGCGGGGCGCGGGCACCGGGTTGTCCGGTGGCGCCAACGCCGTGGACGGCTGCCTGGTCCTCGACCTCAGCCGGATGAACCGGATCCTCGAGATCGACCGGGAGAACCTGCTCGCGGTCGTGCAGCCGGGCGTCGTGAACGACGACCTGAAGAAGGCCGTCGCCGAGCTCGGGCTCTGGTACCCGCCGGATCCGGCCAGCTCGCCGTGGTCGACGATCGGCGGCAACGTCTCCACCAACGCGGGCGGCCTCTGCTGCCTCAAGTACGGCGTCACGCGCGACTACGTGCTGGGGCTGGAGGTCGTGATGGGCGGCCCGGTCGAGTACGGCACCGCGGTGAGGCTCGGCCGCCGCACCACCAAGGGTGTCGCGGGCTACGACCTGACCGGCCTGGTCGTCGGCTCCGAGGGCACGCTCGGCGTCGTCACGGAGATCACCCTGCGCCTGCGCCCGGCACCGCCGCCGTCCGCGACCGTGGTCGGCGCCTTCCCGAGCCTCGTCGCCGCCGGGCGGGCCGTCGCCCTGTGCACCAGCCGCGGCCTGCAACCGGCCGCGCTGGAACTCGTCGACCGCGCGTGCCTGCAGGCCGTCGAGGACTGGAAGCACCTCGGCATCGAGCCGGACACCGAGGCGATGCTGCTGGCCAGGGCCGAGACCTCCCCGGACGCCGACGGCCTGGCCGCCGCCTTCACCGACGCGGGCGCCGTCTGGACGGAGCGCTCGACCGACTCGGTCGAGGCCGAGGCCCTCTTCGCAGCGCGCCGCCTCACCTACCCCGCCCTGGAACGGCTGGGGCCGCTGCTCACCGAGGACGTGTGCGTCCCGCGCTCGGCGGTGCCCGCGATGCTGGCCCGCATCGAGGAGATCGGCGCGCGCCACGGGGTGCGCATCGCCACGATCGCGCACGCGGGCGACGGCAACCTGCACCCGTTGCTGATCACCCCGCCCGGCGACGACACCGCGCGCATCGCGGCGCAGGCGGCGTTCGACGACATCATCGGCCAGGCCCTGGAACTGGGCGGCACCGTCACCGGCGAGCACGGCGTGGGCCTGCTCAAGCGCGACGGCATGATCCGCGAGCTCGGCCCCGCCGCCCACGCGGTCCAGCGGTCGGTGAAGCAGGCCCTCGACCCGCTCGGCCTGTTCAACCCCGGCAAGGCTTAGGAGACGCTCATGCGCGTACCGGTAGAAGGCGGCGACCTGGCCGTCGAGGTCCACGAGGGCGCCACGGCACCCGTGCTGGCCATCCACGGCATCAGCAGCAGCCGCAAGCTGTGGAACCGGGTGGCCGCCCACGACCTCACGCTCGTCACCCCGGACCTGCGCGGCCGGGGCGACAGCGCGGACGTGCCCGGCACCACGATCGGCCGGCACGCCGACGACATGGTCCGCGTGCTGGACGCCCTGGAACTGGACGCGGTGACCGTGGCGGGCATGTCCATGGGCGGCTACGTGGCCGTGGACCTGGCCGTGCGCTATCAGGACCGGGTGCGCGCGCTCGTCCTGGTGGACGGCGGCTTGCCCATGGCCGCACACGCCCAACTGACCGAAGAAATGTTCACAGCGGCGATGGCCCCTCAGATCGCCGCACGCCAACGCACGTGGTCGTTCGACGAATACCTCTCCATGCGCGCGACCCTGAACCCGCTGACCGACGTCACCGACCCGCTGACCCGCGAGTGCTACGCGCACGACCTGGCGCCGGACGGGCAGCTCAGGCCGTCCGCCGACACCCTGCTGGCCGACGCGCGCGACGTGGTCTTCGGCCCGTCGCGCTGGCGGGAACTGGCCGTGCCGACGTGGTTCGTGCACGCGGAGTGGAGCACCGGCCCGGACTCGGCGCCCGCCTACACCGTCGAGCAGGCCGCCTCCTTCGCCGCGGAGCTCGGGGTGCTGCACGAGCCGGTGCTGATCAACGAGGTCGACCACGGCGGCACGGTGATGACCGCCGCGGGCGCGGCCGTGACGGCGGAGGTGCTGGCCGCCGCCCTCGGGTGAGCCCCGGGGTGAGCACTGCGGTGAGCCCCTGGGGGTGAGCACTGCGCCACACCCGGTGGCTCCCGGGGCGCGGACGAGATAGTGTGTGCACCAATGATTGGCACACCAAGCGTTCCGGAAAACCCGCTCGAACTCGAGCGCCAGGTTTGCTTCGCCCTGGCCGTGGCATCCAGGACCGTCATCGCGGTCTACCGGCCCATCCTGGAGCCGTTGAACCTCACGCATCCCCAGTACCTGGTGATGCTGGCCCTGTGGGAGCGGTCGCCGCGCACGGTGAAGGACCTGAGCTCCGTCCTGCAGCTCGACCCCGGCACCCTCAGCCCGCTGCTCAAGCGGCTGGAGGCCGTCGGGTACGTCGAGCGGCAGCGGGACAGGAGCGACGAGCGGGCACTGGCGCTGACCCTGACCGACCAGGGGCAGGCGCTCAGGACGGAGGCGCTGAAGATCCCCTTCAAGGTCGTGGAGCAGCTGGACATGACGTTCGAGGAACTGGCGCAGCTGAACCAGGTGCTGCACAAGGTGATCGCGAAGGCGACGCGGTGAACCCCGCGCTGAAGGCCTGGTACTACGCGGGTGGCCGGCTGCCGCAGGAGTACCGGCAGTACGTCTACGACGACGTGACCGGTCCGAAGTGGTTGCTGCGCTTCACGGTGCGAAGTCTGGTGCAGGTCACGCCGTTGACGGCGGCCATCGCGCTCGCGCTCGTGTTCGGGCTCGGATCTCCGTGGCCGCTGGCGATCGCGTGCGGTGCGCTCGGTTTCGTCGTGGGACTGTACTTCGCGTTGTCCTACGCACCCGAGAGCGTGGACCACCGGCTGACGAAGTACGGGTACCCCAGGGGTTCCGCCACCGCCGGCCGGCGGGAGCGCAACGCCGTGCGGGACCGCGAGAAGCAGGCGAAGTACGACGCGGTGTGGCGGCGATCCGAAGGGTAGGACCACTCATGGCCTTGGTGAGCGACCAGTTCCGGTTCACGAGGCCACAGGTGCTCACGCTGACAGCCGGGGTGCTGCAACTGGCTTTCGGATGGCTCGACCTGTTCGGACTGGATCCGGACTACCACGTCGTCCAGATCGGCGTCGGGGTCTTGGGCGTGGTGATGGCGTGGCGCCTCGACACCGCGCGGATGTACGGGCTGTTGCTGCTGCTGGGGTTCGGGATCTCGGCCCTCTCCCTCGACGACGTGACCGCCGAGGGGTTCCTCGAGGTGCGCACCGCGTTGATCGGGCTGCTGATCACGCTGGCCAGGCCGGCAAAGGCAGCTCCGGAGTAGACGCGGCGCCCACGGACAGCAGCGACGTCAGCGTCGCGTAGCCGGCGGCGAGCAGCGCCGCGTCCGTGCCGGGGTCCGGTTCGTCCTCCGAGTAGACGTGGACCACCTCGACCTCGTTCTCGCCCACGTCGTCCACCCGGCTCTGCACGGTGCCGAAGCGCGCCAGCTCCGCCCAGCGGAGCCCTTGCACGTCGACGACGTTCGGCACGTTCAGCGACAGCACCGTCGCGGGTGCCGAGTCGAGCAGCAGCGGCAGCACGGCGCGCACGGCCTCACCTGCCTTGTCCCACAGCGGTTCGGGACCGTCCAACCCGACGTCGAGCGAGACGGCCATCGCCGTCACGTCGTTGAGCTGGGCCGTCAGCGCCGCTCCGACGGTGCCGGAGTGCAGGACCGCGCGGCCCACGTTCGCGCCGAGGTTCACCCCGGACAGCACCACGTCGGGCTTGCCGCCGAAGCCGCCCCGGCACGCGATCAGCGAGATCAGGCCGGGGTGCGCCGCGACGGCGTAGGCGTCCGCGTCCAGACCGGGCAGGGTGCGGCGTTCGCTGACCACCCTGCCGGTGTCACCGACCGCCGCCACCGACGCGCTGGTGCCGCTGGCCTGGACCGACGGCGCGGCGACCACCACGTCGAGCCCGCGGTCCACGGCCGCCAGCGCGAGCGCCAGCAGGCCGGGTGAGTCGATTCCGTCGTCGTTCGTGATCAGCGCCCGCATCCGCTCATTCCTCGATCGGCTCCAGTTCCACGCGCTTGCTCAGCTCGCGCACGGCCTCTCCCCCGCCGCTGCCGAGGCCGTGCCGGGTCACGTTCACCGCGCCCGCCGCCGCGCCGAGCTTCACCGCGTCCGTCAACGACATACCCAGTGCGAGGCCCGCCGAAATCCCCGCGGTCATGGAGTCGCCGGCGCCGCGCGTGTCGACGGGCTCCAGCTTCGGCATCCGCACGAGGTAGAGCTCGTCCTCCAGCAACGCCAGCGCCGGTTCGTCCGCGCGGGAGACGACCACGCCGTGCACGCACGACGAGGCGATCTCCCGGGCCTTCTGGACGAGCTTGGAGAGGTCGTCCTCGCCGAGCTCCTCGTGCGAGACCTTCACGACGTGCGGGCCGCCGCGCACGGCCTCGGCCAGCCGGTCGCCGGCCAGGTCGACGATCACGCGGCAGCCGTTGTTCGTCAGGTCCGAGGTGAGGCGGAAGTACGTCTCGTGCGGCAGTACGCGGTCGTCGGACGGCCCGCTGAGCACCGCCGTGCCCGCGCGGATGCCCTCCAGCAACGCCGACTCGTACACGTCGTCGAGCTCGTGCCGGGACAGCGCGTCGGGCAGCATCTCGACCATCTCGTCACGGCTGCCGTCGCGGCGGTCGTGCACGTAGGCGCCGTTGCGCGCGGAGACGTCCCGTGCGCGCAGGTCGACGTGCTCGCCTTCCAGCAACGTCTTCAGGACGCGGCCGGTCTCGCCGCCGAACGTCGCGCAGACGACGGCTTCCACACCCAGCGCCGCGATCATCCTGGACTGCCAGAAGCCCTGGCCTCCGGCGTGCAGGTGGACGTCGGGCTCACCGTCGAGGTCCTCGACGGTGACGGTCAGTTGAGGGGACGGGGCAAATACGGCAACTCGGGCATCCACGACAATCTGATACCCCGCGGGGGCGGACGGTATTCGTCCGCCCCCGAAAGATCATCGGATCAGCACGCGCCGTCGTCGCGCCAGACGCCCCACTGGCCGGTGGTGCCGGGCTCCTCGCCCTGCGTCCACCACTTCGCGGTCCACCTGTGGCCGTTGTGCGAGACCGCGTCACCACCGTTGTAGACCTTCGACCGCTCCCACGCGGGCTGGGTGCACGGACCGGGCGGCGGGCCGCCGGTGTCCCACGGGACCTGCGGCGACCGGTAGAAGTTGATGCCCATGGTCGTCCAGCGCGGGGCCTGGTTGCCCAGGCGCACCCTGAACTGGTCCCAGTTGTGCGTCGACCACGGCGACCAGCCGAGCTCGGCGTGCCCGGCGAGCCGCGGGAACGCCATGAACTCGATGTCGCGCGAGGTCACCAGCGTCTCCGTCCACAGCGGGGCCTCGACGCCGAGCACCGACGACTCGGGGACGCCGCTCAGGTGAGTGCCGGGGTTCCAGCCGTAGGCGTCCTGGACCTCGATGAGACCGGCCCACGACAGGCCCAGCGGTGTGCCGGAGTTGTACTTCTGGTCGATGTACGCCTTGTTCGCGGGCGACATGATGACCTTGTTGCCCCGCGCCGCCGCTGCCTGCACCACGGCGTTGGATGTCGTGGTGCCCCAGTACTGCGGGATCGTGGTGGTGTCGGTCGTGGTCTTCACGAACTCGTGCCAGCCGACGGCGGTCTTGCCGTACTTCTTCACGATCGGCAGCACGCGGCTCATGAACGTCTGGTAGTCCGCCTCGGAGGTCGAGTGCGCCTCGTCGCCGCCGAGGTGGAAGTACGGGCCGGGCGTGAGGGCCGCGATCTCGCGCACCACGTCGTCGACGAACTGGTAGGTGATCTCCTTGGACACGCACAGCGAGGAGTAGCCGACCTCGATGTCCGTGCGCAGCGGCGGGGCCTGCCCGTCGCAGTTGAGCTCCGCGTACGACGCGAGGGCCGCGTTGGTGTGGCCCGGCATGTCGATCTCGGGGATCACCGTGATCTTGCGGGAGGCCGCGTACTGCACGATCTCGCTGTACTGCGCCTTGGTGAAGTACCCGCCGGCACCGCCGCCGACCTGCGTGCTGCCGCCGTGGGTCGTGAGGCGCGGCCAGCTGTCGACCTGGATGCGCCAGCCCTGGTCGTCGCTCAGGTGCAGGTGGAAGTAGTTGATCTTGTAGAGCGCGAGCTGGTCGACGTACCGCTTGACCGAGGCGACCGGGTGGAAGTGGCGGGCCACGTCCAGCATCGACGCGCGGTACGAGAAGCGCGGGTAGTCGACGATCAGCGCGCCCGGCACCGTCCACGGACCTGGCTGCGCGGTCGTGCTCTCGACGGCCGCGGGCAGCAGTTGCCGCAGCGTCTGCACGCCTGCGAAAAGACCCTCGGAGGTGTTGGCGCGCACCACGATCGAGCTCGCGGCCACGTCGAGCTGGTAGCCCTGCCGGCCGACGGTGCCCGGCGCGCCCGAGAGCAACAACGAGATGCCGTCGGACGGTGTGCCGGTCGCGTCCGACACCGGCAGCGGGTAGCCGGTGGACGGTCGCAGCACGCCCGCCAGGAAGTTCCCGACGTCGCGTGCGGCAGGGGCGGTGTGGATCCTGGTGCCGGTCGTCAGGGTGTGCGTGACGCCGGACCTGGCCTGGACCGAGACCGGTACCGGGACCAGACTCTGCAGCGGTTCCGCGGCCTGCGACTGCGCGCTCACGGAGAGCGCGGCGGTCACGGCGACGACCACGGCGAGAACCCGAGTTCTCACGACTCCTCCTTCACGAGTCGGGGGCGGCGGCCCGAGGTCCAGCCTGGCCATTCCTCCCGTTTGCCGTCAATGGTCTGAGCCAATCACCCCGGAAGGAAGGACGCCTTGCGCGAGGCCCGCCGCAGCGTGCGCAGCAGGACGGGACCCGTCACGACGACCAGCAGCGCGGTCGTGACCGCCCGGCCGAGGTCCCACCCGAGCGAGGTGGCGAGCGTGAACGCCGCCAGCTTCACGAGGTTCGCGCCCGCCGACGCGTCCGGGTCGAAGCTCACCGACGTGCCCTCGCCGACGGCGAACGGCCAGAACGACAGGTTGAGCAGGAACCCGTAGACCAGCGAGCTGACGACCCCGTAGACCGCGAGCAGCGCGATCTCGGCCTTCCCGCGCCACCGCGGCAGCACCCCCGCGCCGAGCGCGACCCAGGCCGCGCCGAGCATCTGGTACGGCAGCCACGGGCCGACGCCGCCGGTGAGCAGGGCGGAGGCGAACAGGGTGGTGTTGCCCAGCACGAACCCGAAGCCCGGCCCGAACACCCTGCCGCCCAGCACCATCAGGAAGAAGACCGTCTCGATGCCCGCCGTGCCCGCGCCGAGCGGCCGGATCGCGGCGCCGAGCGCGGACAGCACGCCGAGCATCGCGACGGCCCTGGAGTCCATGCCGTTGTCGCTCAGCTCCGCCAGCACCACGGCCAGCACGAGCGGGAGCAGCAGTGCGAACGTCCACGGCGCGTCGCCGCCGTGCGCGATGTCGCTCGACGGAGCCACGAACAGCGGCCACGTGAACGCCGCCAGCCCGATCACGCCGGACACCGCCAGCGCGACGGCGGACCGCGTGCGGATCGCGATCACCGTGCCGCCTCCACGTCGGCGACCGTCAGCCACGGCCCGAGGACCTTGCTCACCTGCGGCGCGAAGATCGGCGACGACGTGACGACCTCGCGAGCCGGGCCGTCCGCGACGATCTCGCCCTCCGCCATCACGACCACGCGCGTCGCGTACTCGGCGACGAACTCGACGTCGTGCGTGGCGAGGACGATCGCGCTGCCGAGGTCCTTCAGGGTGGCGACGAGGGCTTCCTTCGCCGGGTGGTCGAGGCCCCGCGTCGGTTCGTCGAGCAGCAGCACGCCGGGGGCGGCGGTCAGCATCACCGCGAGCACGAGCGCGAGCCGTTGGCCCTCCGAGAGATCGCGCGGGTGGGCGTCGCCGGCGACGTTCGCCAGGCCGTCCAGCACAGTCCGGCAGGTCCCCGGCGGGCGGCCGGTCTCCTGGTCGGCCTGCGCGCACTCCTGCGCGACGGTCTCCAGGTAGAGCAGGTCGGCGGGTTGCTGCGGGACCAGCGCGACGGTCTTCCGGCGTTCCGCGGGCTTCAGCGCCTTCGGGTCGGCGCCGTGGACGTCGACGGTGCCGGACATGCGCTTGCCGCTGCCCTGCACCGCCCACAGCAGCGACGACTTGCCGGAACCGTTGCGGCCCATCACCGCGACCCGTTCGCCGGCGCCGACCGTGAGCGACACCCCGCGCACGGCCTGGACGTCGCCGTACCGCACGACGACGTCCTTGGCCGACAGCAGGGGTTCGGTGATGACGGCGACCTCGGCCGGGGGTTCGGTGAGCGTCGCGCGCAGTGGTGCCGCGACCCGGCGCGCGTCGCGGACCGAGACCGGCACCGGCGACCACCCGGCCAGTCGCGCGAGCCGCACGACGGGCGGCGCGACCGGGGCCGAGGCGAGCACCTCGCCGACGTCGCCGAGCACGCCTTCGGGCAGCAGGAGTGCGCGGTCGGCGTACTGCGCGACGCGTTCCAGGCGGTGCTCGGCGATCAGGACCGTCATGCCGAGGTCGTGCACAAGTCGTTGCACTGCAGCAAGAACGTCCTCGGCGGCGCCGGGGTCGAGGGCCGACGTGGGCTCGTCGAGGACGAGGACCCTCGGGTGCGCGGTGAGAGCGGCACCGATCGCGACGCGTTGCTGCTGCCCGCCGGACAGTGTCGCGAGTGGACGGTGGCGCAGCGCCGCGAGGCCGAGCAGGTCGAGGGTTTCCTCGACGCGCTTGCGCATCACGTCGTTCGGCAGGCCCAGCGACTCCATCGAGTAGGCGAGCTCGTCCTCGACGTTGTCCGCGACGAAGCCCGCGACCGGGTCCTGGCCGACGAACCCGACCACGTCGGCGAGCTCGCGCGGCGGGAACTCCGCCGTGTCGCGGCCGTCGACCAGCACGCGCCCGGCGAGGGTGCCGCCGCTGAAGTGCGGCACGAGGCCGTTGACCGCGCGCAGGAACGTCGACTTGCCGGCGCCGGTGCGGCCGACGACCAGGCACAGCTCCCCCTCGGGGACCTCCACGCGGAGGTGGCTGAGCACCGGCCGCCCGGCGTAGGTGATCGTGACGTCCTCGAACCGGATCATGTCTCCCTCACCAACGCGAGCGGCAGCAACGCCACGAGGACTCCGAGCGCCGGGAGCAGCGGCAGCTCCGGCGCGGTCAGCGGCACGGTCGGCGGCGACAGCGCCGGGTCCCCCGAGAACACCAGCACGACCGCCCCCGCCACACCGCTCGCCGCCACCGCGACCGCCCGCGGCGTCCAGCGGTCCGGCCGGTAGCGCGTGCGCGGCACCCGGCGTGCGCCGACCCGCAGCCCGGCGATCGCCAGCACACCCCCGAGCGCGAGCAGTGGCCAGCCGGAGTAGGCGTCGGCGAGCAGCCCGTACGTGCCGAGGCAGAACCCGAAGAGCCCCGCCAGCACCAGAGCGCCGGTCAGCGCCCGGTCCCTGCGTGAAACTCCTGCCGTGCGGCCGTATCCACGCGAGTCCATCGACGCGGCGAGCACCAGCGACCGGTCGAGCGCGTCCTCCAGCACCGGCACCAGCATCGTGCGGATCGCTCGCGCGCCCCGGGCCGTGTCACCGCGGAGCTGCCGCGCCCGCCGCACCGACCGCGCGGACGCGACCAGCTGGGGCGCGACCGTCAGGGCCACCACGACGGCCACGCTCACCTCGTACAGCGCGGCCGGCAGCGAGCGGAGCAGTCGCTTCGGGTTGGCGAGGGCGTTGGCGGCGCCGACGCAGCTCAGGATCGTCGCGAGGAGCAGTCCCTGGTACAGCGCGAAGACCAGGCCCTCCGCGCTGACCGGGCCGCCGACGCGGATGCCCTGCGCCCAGTCCGGCAACGGGACCTGCGGCAGCGTGACCAGGACCGTGGGACCCGCGATGCCGCCGAGGACCACGTGCAGCACCACGCGCAGACCGATGACCAGCAGGCCGAACTTGAGGAACACGCCATAGGTCCCGGCCCACGGCGTGTTCGCCCGGCACGTCACGACGACCACGCCCGCCACGGCCAGGACGAGGCCCAGCAGCAACGGGTTGGTCGTGCGGCTGGCGGCGGTGGCGAGGCCGAGGGCCCACAGCCACCACGCGCCGGAGTGCGGCCTCACTCGTCCGCGCCGCGCCGCCGCCGTGCGACGAGCAGTCCCGCGACCGCGAGCGCGGCGATCGCCAGTGCGCCGAGCACCGTCCAGAGCGTGCCGGAACCGGATTTCTCCTCGGCCTGCGGCGCTGTCCCGGCCACGACGGCCGGCGACTCGGCCGTCGTGGACCGGGATGACGGGGCCGGCTCCGAGGTCGTCGCCAGAGCCGCCGGGGAGGACGGCGGCGCGGTGGTCGTGGTCGTGGTGGTCGTGCCGGCGGGCGGCTGGGCGACCGGCGGCTGCCCGGCGGGAGGCGGTGGGGGTGCGGGAACCTGCGGCGGTGCGGGCTGCGGGGGTACCGCAGCCGCGGGCGGGGCGATGCCTGGCTGCTCCCCCGCGCCGAACGCCCAGCCCTCGACCGTGCCACGGGCCGGTGCGAACGTCGCCGCCCCCTGGTTGCTGTACGACCACGCCCCACCGGCCGGCGCGTGCCAGTACGACCAGTAGGCCGTGGCGGGGGAGGCGGTGACGCACCTGTCCGCATCCGCGCCCGGTTTCGCGTTGATGCGGCAGACGAATCCCGGCTGGCGGGACGCGTAGGTGTAGCCGAACCCGGCCGCGGTGAGCGCCGCGACCCCCGAGGCCGGACTGCCCGGCGCGCAGCCCTGCTGCACGCCGCCCCCGAGGCCGCGGTAGTCGACGACGACGGTCACGCCGTCACATCCCGCGGCCCGCACTGGCACCGGTGCGAGTGCGATCACCAGTGCCAGTGCGAAGAAGAGCCTCCTCACGGAGTGGCGCCCGGAGCGGTGCCGGGGCCGAACGCCCAGCCCTCGACCGTGCCCGGCGCCGGGTCGTGGCTGCCGGCGCCCGAGGTGCTGTAGCTCCAGGTGCCGCCGGGCGTGCCGTGCCAGTACGACCAGTACGCGCTCGTGGTCGGCGCCGTGCACGGGTTCGGCAGCGCGTTGACCCGGCACACGAACCCGGGCTGGCGCGGCACGAACGAGTAGGTGAAGCCCGCGCCGGTCAGCGCGGCCAGCCCGGAGGCGGGATCGCCCGCGGCGCACCCGGTCTGGACGCCACCGCCGAACGCGGAGAAGTCCACGACGACCGCGACGCCGGAACAGGCGTCGGCCGCGGCGGGGGACGTGACGACGAACGTGCTCGCCAGCAGGGCGAGGACGGCGAGGACGCGGCGCATCACGCACCACCCTTCCGGCGACGGGACACGACGAGGAGCACGGCGCCGGCGAGCACCGCGGAGGAACCGAACACCGTCAACGGCACGGCCTGGTCCGGCCCGGTGGCCGCGAGCGGCGGGTCCGCCGGCGGGGCGACCGGCGGCTCGGGTCCGGCCGGCGCCGGCGGCCGGGCCGGTTCGGAGGTGCCGGACGACGGCGGCGTGGTGGTGCAGTCGATCGCCGGCACACCGCCCGTGGCCGAGGACGCCGACACCTCGGCGAGGCTCACCCGTGCGAGCCCGAGCACGCCCTGCACCGTCGACCGCACGACCGTTCCGGCATCGAAACCCAAGCTGTCGAACGCGATCGCACCACGCCGGCTCTCCGGTGCGGTGCACCCGACGACCAAGGTCCCGAGGAACGCCACCGCCTTGTCCGCCGCGGCCGTGCGGCCACCGGCGACCAGTGCGCCCACCGCGAGACCGGTGGTGTTGGCGTTCGTCGGCGGGGTCATCGCCTGGAAGCCGCCGTCGGCCTGCTGCTGCGCCACGAGCCAGTCGAGCGCCTTGGCGGACGCGGTCTTCTCCCCCGCCGCCAGCAACGCCTGCAGCACCTGCGCGGTTCCGTCCACATCGGACTTGCAGGCCGCTTCGCCGAACACGATGGGGAAACCGCCGTCCGGGCACTGCGCCGCGGCCTGGAACGCCACCGGTCGCGCGACGTCGCGGCCGGCGCGCTGCAGCACGATGATCGCGAGCGCCTGCGTGAACGCGTTGGTCTGGTCGAACGACGGATCGGTCCGGTCGCGGAACCGCCCGTCCGCCTCCTGCAGCTCGCCGAGCCGCCCGAGCAGGTCGACCCCGCCGAACGACGCCGGGTCCGTGCCCATGGCCTGCGCGACCAGCGCGAGCTTCGCGAGACCGCCGACGTACGACTCGGCCTCGCCGTCCCCGGCGAACGTCTCGAGCTGCGGCGACGCGGCCAGCCACGCGGCGGCCTTCGTCGCGGTCGGCTTGCCGGCCTTGGCCGCGGCCAGCGCGTAGACGCCGTCGGCGGTGAGCCCGGGATCGCCGGACGCCGGGTCGCCCGGGAACCTCAGCAGCCGGTCGCCCTCGCTGAACTGGCTGACCAGCCACGTGCCGGACGACACCTCGGCCGCGTGCGCCCGCGGTGTCGCCACCAGTGCGACCGCGACCACCGCGACCAGCGCGGATGTCCTGATCACTACGCCTCCCTGTCCCGCTGTCCTCGACGGGTGGTGGAGCTGCCGCGCGCCGCGGGCAATCGGACTATCACCGTTGCGGGTCAGTGCCGGAGTTGCACCGGCTTCCCCCGCGGCGTGCGGATGCTGTTGTCCTCTGGATCGTGCGGGTTCGGTCGGCCGGAGTCAAATGGCCGTGAGCCGGGCCATCGGCCGCGACGAGCCGGACCCCGTTCAGTACGTGGGCAGGTCGAGGCTGTTCACGATCTCGGCGAACTCCGGGATCGGCGCGCCGCCGCTCTCCTGGTTGCGCAGCGCCATGTCCTGGTTGGCCGTCACGTACGGCCGCAGGACCTCCTCGTAGCGCTCGAACGCCGTCGTCGGGTCCTTCGCCAGCTCGCCGGCCAGCACGTACGCGCCGACCAGCGCCATGCTGGTGCCCTGGCCGGACAGCGGGGAGCCGCAGTAGCCCGCGTCGCCCAGCAGCACGACGTTGCCGCGCGACCAGGTGTCCATGCGGATCTGGCTCATCGAGTCGAAGTGGAAGTCCGGCGCCTCCCACATGTGCTTCAGCGCGGTCGGCCACACCCAGCCGGCGCCCTCGAACTTCTCGGCCAGCAGCCGCCTCTGCGCGTCGACGTCGCGGTGGTCGAACTCCGTCACGCCGCTGAAACCCATGTAGACACGGCATTCCGCGTTCGCGCGGGCGCTCATGATGCCGCCGCCGATCACGTCGCCCTGCTGGAACGTCTGCCAGTGGTCGAGGCCGAGGAAGTTCGGCGCGGTGAAGACCGCGAGGTTCGTGCCGAGGTGCGAGATGAACCGCTCCTCCAGCCCGAAGACGAGGCGGCGGACGGTGGAGTGCAGGCCGTCCGCGCCCACGACGAGGTCGAAGTCGCGCGGGGCGGCCTTCTCGAACGTGACGCGGGTGCCGTCGATCGCGGTGATCGTGTCGTCGAACAGGTACTCGACGCCCTCGGTCACGTCGAAGAGCATCCTGGCGAGGTCGTCGCGCAGCAGCTCCACGTCGGGGCTCGACAGGTCTCCGCCGCTGATGGTGTGGGTGGTGGAGCTGAACAGCTCGGTGCCGTCGGCGTCGACCACGTTCATGCCGCGCATGTTGGTGCTGCACGTCCGCAGCCGCTCGCCGAGGCCCATGCGCTCGACGACGTCCAGCGCCGGGCCGCGCACGTCGATGGCCTGGCCGCCGGGGCGCAGGCCGCGCGCCCGCTCGACGACGGTGACCTCGAAACCGTGGTGGCGCAGCCAGTGCGCCAGCGCGGGGCCGCCGATGCTGGCGCCGGAGATCAGGACGTTCGTCATGGTGTTCCCCCTGTGGGTCGGTGTCCCCCACAAGGTGCCGCGCGGTGCTGACCGCGGGCTGACCGTCGGCGGTCAGGGTTTGACAGCGACCCCCGCGAACGGGACCTCGTTGACCTCCGGGTCGGCCGCGAAGTCGCCCGCGCCGTCCGGCCGCCACGACGGGCAGCCGACGAGACCCGGCTCCACCAGGTCGAACCCGCCGAAGAACGCCATCACCCCGTCGTGCGTGCGCGGGAAGGCCTGGTTGGCGTCGCTGCGCACGTTGTAGGTCCGCACGGCCTCGTCCATGCCGGCGGGCCTCGCCTCGGCGGAGGCGTGCGAGAGCGCGAGGAAGCTGCCGGGCGCGAGCCGGTCGCGGTAGCCGCCGACGATCGCCACCGGGTCCCACTCGTCGGGCACGAAGTGCAGCACCAGCAACAGGAACAGGCCGACCGGCTCGTCGAGGTCGAGCAGCCGGCACGTCGCGCTCGCGGTGAAGACCGCGTCCAGGTCGCGCAGGTCGGCCTGCACCACGCCGGCGCGGGCGTTGCCCGCGAGGATCATCTCGCTGTGCGCGACCGCCACGGCGTCGCGGTCGACGTAGACGACCCGGCTCTCCGGTGCCGCGTCCTGCACGATCTCGTGCAGGTTGCCCACGGTCGGGATGCCGGAGCCGATGTCGAGGAACTGCCGCACGCCCCGGTCGAGCAGGTGCAGCGCGGCCCTGCGCAGGAACGCCCTGTTCATCCGGGCCGCGTCGCGGACACCGGGCATGATCTGCAGGATCTTCTCGCCGAGAGCGCGGTCGGGGGCGAAGTTGTGACCGCCGCCGAGCCAGTAGTCGTACACCCGTGCCGGTGACGGCACCGTGGTGTCCACGCCGGGAGGCACCCACCCGAGGTCGCTGCTCACCGGCTGAGCGTATCCGTGCGCGCCAGGCGCGCGGCTGCGCCGAGCGTCCGTTCGTGTGCACCCGCTCGCCACCGCCGCCGCGTCACCCCTAGGTTGTTCGGGGCCGCACGAAAGGGTGGTGTGATGTCCGGCGTCACGACGCTGTTCCCCGTTCTCGCCGCGGTGCTGGCGCTGGTCTGGCCGCCGCCCGCTGCCCACGCCGCCGGTGTCGACTGCTCCACGGTGACGCTGCCGGTGTCCGGTCCCGCCGGTGCCGCGACGGTTTCCGGCCAGCTCTGCGAGCCGGCCGGGACGAGCCCGCGGTCGGTCCAGCTGCTGGTGCACGGCGGCACGTACAACCGCGCCTACTGGGACCTGCCGGGCGTGCCGGAGTCGTACTCGTACCAGCGGAGCATGGCGCGCGAGGGCCTCGCGACGTTCGCCGTCGACCGGCTCGGCGCGGGCGCGTCGTCACGGCCGCCGAGCCTGCCGCTGCTGCTCCCCCTGGAAGCGCGGTCGATGCACGAGGTCGTGCAGCACCTGCGGGCCGGGCGGGTCGGCGGCACCGCGTACGAGAAGGTCGTCATCGTCGGGCACTCCGTCGGGTCGGGCATCGTGGCCGCGGAAGCCTCGGCCTACCACGACGTCGACGGGGTGGTGCTGTCCGGGATGACGCACCTGCCCGCCGTCCCGGTGCTCGCTCTCGGTGCGGCGCTGGGACTCCAGCCGGTGTTCCTCGACGACCTGCTCGCGAAGCTCGGCAGCGACCCGCTCTACTTCACGACGCGGCCGGGTGCGCGGGCCGGGCTGTTCTACGCGCCGGACGACGCCGAGCAGCTCGTCGTGGACGCCGACGAACGGACCAAGGACCAGGTCTCCGTGCCGGGCATGGGCACCGTGGCGGTGTTCGGCATCGTGCTGCCCGCCACGCTCGGCATCGACGTGCCGGTGCTGCAGGCCGTCGGGTCGCGGGACGTGCTGTTCTGCGGGCTGCTGGCGGCGCGCGACTGTTCGAGCGCGGCGAGCCTGCGCGCCCAGGAGTCCCCCTACTACCGCCCGGAAGCGCAGTTGCAGACCTACGTGCTCCCCGGCGCGGGGCATTCCCTGGCACTGCACCGCAACGCCGGGGACTACCGCGCCGCGACCCGCTCGTGGCTCAGCGCGAAGCTCGGGATGTGAGCCGGCAGGCGGACGTGCCCAGGCCGGAGGGCCCCTGGA
>NZ_JBHXCW010000178.1:0-16650 GCF_042725365.1 Lentzea sp. NPDC060358
ATTCCTCCATGATGAGGGCAAAAAAGGGCATTTATCTTGCCCATATTGCGGACAACCCGAATCGCCCTACGCCGTCGCCCGGTGCGTCTCCGGCAGCTTCAGCACCGAGTACAGCGTCACGAAGCCCATCAGGCACAGGAACGCCGACACCGACATCGACGTCGCCGTCCACCCGAGCAGGGCCGTCATGATGACCGGCGTGCCGCCGCTGACCAGGATCGACGCCAGCTGGTAGGCGAGCGAGGCGCCCGAGTACCGCACGTGCGGCTCGAACAGCTCACCCAGGTACGCCGCGATCGGCCCGTACACGAGCGAGGACGCGAGACCGCCGACCGTCGTGGCGACGAACAGCAGCACCAACGACGCCGTGTCCACGAGCAGGAAGTACGGGAACGCCCACACGATCAGGCCGATGGAGCCCGCGATGATCAGCGGGCGGCGGCCCAACCGGTCGGACAGGTGCCCCGCGTACAGGATCACCGGGATGCTCACCAGCGACGAGAGCAGGCTGACGATCAGCACCGAGTCGCGCGACAGGCCCAGCGTCGTCGTGGCGTAGGAGAGCACGCCGGCGATCGACACGTAGAAGATCGCGTTGGACGCGAACATCAGGCCAGTGCCCAGCAGGATCGCCTTGCGGTGCGTGCGCAGCGCCTCCCTCAGCGGCGCGTGGGCCACGGCCGGTGCGTCGGCGCGGCGTTGCGCCATCTCGCGGAAGACCGGGCTGTCCTCGACCTTCAGCTGGATGAACAGCACTACCGGGAACAGCAGTGCCGAGGCGAGGAACGGCACCCGCCAGCCCCACGACGCGAACGCCTCCGCGGACATCGTCGTCGAGGCCAGGATGAACGCCACGTTGCCCAGGAACACGCCGATCGGGACGCCGGCCTGGCCGAACGTGCCCGCGAAGCCGCGCCGGTTCTCGCCGGCCGACTCGGTCAGCAGCAGCACCACGCCGCCCCACTGCCCGCCGACCGCGATGCCCTGCAGGAACCGCAGCAGCACCAGCAGCAGCGGTGCGCCGACGCCGATGCTCGCCGACGTCGGCAGCAGGCCGATCAGGAACGTGGCCCCGGCCATCATCGCGAGGCAGATGACGAGCGCGGGCTTGCGGCCGAACCGGTCGCCGACGTGGCCGAAGACCAGGCCGCCGATCGGGCGCGCGACGAAGCCCGCCCAGAACGTGCTGAACGACAGCAGCAACCCGATGATCGGTGTGGCCTCGGGGAAGAACAGCTTCGGGAACACGAGAGCTGCCGCGGTCGCGTAGATGAAGAAGTCGTACCACTCGATGGAGGAACCAACGAGCCCCGCAGCCATCAGCCTGCGCAGGCTCTTCTTTTCAGTCGGGGCGACACTGACCACAACTTCTCCTCACCACGTGTCGATGAACGGGCGTTTCTTCCCCGGCGGCAGGGAAGGTGCAGGGGCCAGCGCCGTGGCGATCCAGCGGCGGGTGTCGGCCGGGTCGATCACGTCGTCGATCTCGAAGACCGACGCGACGTTCAGCGCTTTGCCGTGCTCGTAGGCCATGGCGACCATCTGGTCGTAGCGCTGCTTGCGTTCTCCGGGGTCCGCGATCGCTTCGAGCTCCTTCTTGAAGCCGAGCTTGATCGCGCCTTCGAGGCCCATCGGGCCGAACTCGCCGGTGGGCCAGGAGATGGCGAACTGCGGGACCTTCAGGGACCCCGCCGCCATCGCCTGCGCGCCCAGGCCGTAGGCCTTGCGGAGCACCACGAGTCCGAAGGGGACGGTGATGTTCGCGCCCGTCACGACCATGCGGGTGAGGTGGCGGACGGTGGCGGTGCGCTCGGCGTCCGGGCCGACCATGAACCCCGGGGTGTCGCACAGGGACACGACCGGGAGGCCGAACGCGTCGGCGAGCTGGAGGAACCGCGCGCACTTGTCGGCGGCGTCGGCGTCGATCGCGCCGCCGAGGACGCGCGGGTCGTTGGCGATCAGCGCGATGGGGCGGCCCTCGACGCGGATCAGGGCGGTGACGATGCCCCGGCCGAAGCCGCCGCGCAGTTCGAGGACGGAGCCGGTGTCGGCGAGGGTGGTGATGACGTGGCGGACGTCGTAGGCGCGGAGGCGGTTCTCGGGGACGGCGTGGCGCAGGAGGCGCTGGTCCGCGGTCTCCCAGGACTCGGCCGGGCCCTGGAAGTACGAGAGGTACTTCCGCGCGACCGCCACGGCCTCTTCCTCGGACCCGACCACGACGTCGACCACGCCGTTGGGCACCTGCACGTCGAGCGGCCCGATCTCCTCCGGCCGGAACACGCCGAGACCGCCGCCCTCGATCATCGCCGGGCCGCCCATGCCGATGTTCGCGCCCTCGACCGCGATGATCACGTCGCACGTGCCCAGCAGCACCGCGTTGCCCGCGAAGCACCGCCCCGCCACCACGCCGACCAGCGGCACCTGGCCGCTCAGCCGGGCGAACGCGTGGAACGAGCCGCAGTCCAGGCCGCTCACCACGGGGTGATCGGTGTCGCCCGGCCGCCCGCCGCCGCCCTCCGCGAACAGCACCACCGGCAGGTCCTCCTGCCGCGCCAGCGCGAACAGCCGGTCCTTCTTCTGGTGGTTGCGCACGCCCTGGGTGCCGGCGAGCACGGCGTAGTCGTACGACATCGCCACGATCCGGCGGCCGTTCACGACCCCGATGCCCGCCACCAGGCCGTCGGCGGGAGTGCGTTCGATCAGCTCGTCCAGGGACCGCCGCTGTCGTTGCGCCGCAAGGGCAAGCCCGCCGTACTCGACGAACGACGAACACAGGTCCTCGATGTTCTCCCGCGCGGTCCGGCCACCGCGGGCGTGCCTCTTCGCCGCGGCCTCGGGCCGGGAGAAGTCGTGCCGCGCCAGCACCTCCGCCAGATCAGGCCGGACGAGGGCGGGATCCACCTCGACGACGTCCTCGGTGGACTCACCGCCGCCCGACGCCAGGACCTGCCCCTCGGCGACGGTGTCGCCCACCGACACCAGCACCTCGCCGGACACCCGCACGACGTGCTGCATCTTCATCGCTTCCAGCACCACGGAGTCCGCGGAGACCGCCACCACCGTGCCGGCCAGCGGCGCCCGCTGCCCGGCCACCGGCTCCTCGGTCACGAAGTCCGTGGTCGCGCCCACGACGTCCTGCGCGAGCAGGGACCGCAGGAACGCCAGGTTCGTCGAGACGCCCTCGATCCGGAACTCGCCCAGCGCCCGCCGCGCCCGGTTCAGGGCGACGTCCAGGTCCTCGCCGTGCACCACGAGCTTCGCGAGCAGCCCGTCGTAGCGCGTCCCGACCCGGTAGCCGGGGTACCCGTGCGTGTCGACGCGGACACCGGGGCCGGAGGGCACCTGGAACGCCGACAGCGTCCCGCCCGAGGTCTGGTTCACCCGCACCTGCACGGCGGAGCCCCGGCCGAGCGGGGTGCAGTCCACCTCGCGGCCCCACGCCAGCAGCAGCTGCGTGCGCACGAGGTCCACGCCGGAGACCATCTCGGTCACCGTGTGCTCGACCTGCAGCCGCGGGTTGACCTCCAGGAACGCGAACGAGTCGCCGGACACCAGGAACTCGACCGTGCCGACACCGGTGTACCCGGCGGCGGAGGCCAGGGACTCGGCCGCCTCCCACAACGCCGTGCGCAGCGGGGGTTCCAGCAGGGGAGCGGGCGCGATCTCCACGACCTTCTGGTGCCGCAGCTGCAGCGAGCAGTCGCGGTCGCCGATCGCGGTGGTCCCGACGAGCTGCACCTCGACGTGCCGGGCCGACGGCAGCAACGGTTCGAGGTAGACGTCGCCGACCCCGAACGCCGCCAGCGCCTCCGCCCGGCAGGCCTCCACGGCGGCGTCCAGGTCCTCCGGCCGGAAGACCTCCCGCATGCCCTTGCCGCCACCCCCGGCGACCGCCTTCACCATCACGGGGAACTCGCCGGGCGCCGCCCGGAGCACCGGGATCCCCAGCGACGCGGCCAGGTCCCGCGCTCGCCGCTTGTCACCGAGCAACTCCAGCACGTCAGCGGACGGCCCCACGAACGTCAGCCCGCGCCCGGAACACGCCCGGGCGAACTCCGCGTTCTCCGACAGGAACCCCCAGCCGGGGTGCACGGCCCGGCACCCCTCGGAAGCGTCCAGGATCTGCGCGATGTCCAGGTACGGGGAGTCGCCGCGCAACGGCACCGCCCGGTCGGCGAGCGACACGTGCAGCGAGGACGCGTCGTCCTCCGCGTACACCGCCACGGTGCGAATGCCCAGGTCGGCGGCCGCGCGCAGCACGCGAACGGCGACCTCTCCCCGGTTGGCGACGAGCAGCACGGCAATCCTCCTGAGCGACCGCTTAGTATGTGACGGCGATCGCATGTTGCCACCTGGAGTGAACAGAAGTCCACACGGAACCGATCGCAGGGCTGAGGCGTCAACGGAACACTCCCCGGCGAACGGGCGATTCAGTTGGCAGACTTCCCCGCAAACTCGCGAAGGGCTTCAGGAGGCCGCAGTGGTGTTCAAGAGGATGATGCGCGCGTTCGGCGTGGGCGGGCCGACTGTCGACACGGTGCTCACCAACCCGAACGTCCGGCCGGGCGAGGTGCTCTCCGGTGAGGTGCGGATCGCCGGCGGCGACCACCCCGCCGAGATCGACCACGTCACGCTCGCGCTGCTCACCCGCGTCGAGGTCGAGAGCGGCGACAACGAGTACAACACCAACATGGAGTTCCACAAGTTCTCCGTGGGCCAGCGGATCCTCGCCCAGCCGCACCAGAACATGTCGCTGCCGTTCCAGATCCCGGTGCCGTTCGAGTGCCCGCTGAACGTCGTCGGCGGCTCGCAGCTGCACGGCATGCAGCTCGGCCTGCGCACCGAGCTCGAGGTCCGCGGCGCCGTCGACCCCGGCGACCTCGACCCGATCTGGGTGCACCCGCTGCCGTCGCAGGACGCGGTGCTGCAGGCGTTCGGGCACATGGGCTTCCGCTTCACCAAGGCGGACAACGAGCGCGGCCGCATCTACGGCGTGCCGCAGCAGCTGCCGTTCTACCAGGAGATCGAGTTCTACCCGCCGCCGCAGTTCTCCGGCCGCCTCAAGCAGGTCGAGCTGACGTTCGTCACGACGCCGGGCGAGCTGCACGTGATCCTCGAGGCCGACAAGCGCGCCGGGCTGCTGCGCTCCGGTGGCGACGCCTACGGCCGCTTCGCCGTGTCGCACCAGCAGGCGGTCGGCACCGACTGGACCGCCACGATCAACCAGTGGATGGCGCAGGTCTCCGGCAGCCGCTGGTAGACCGTCAGAACCAACGCGCTGCTCCTCACGCTGCGGATCCGGGCGTCCGAAGGGATGATTCCGCCCTGAATCCGAACATCAGCGGGAGGAGGCGGGTCGTGGGCATCGGAAGCGTCATCGGCGCGCTCGTCATCGGTCTGGTCCTGGGCCTGCTCGGCAAGCTGTTCGCGCCGGGCAAGCAGGCGATCCCGATCTGGCTGACCGTCCTGGTCGGCATCGCGGCCGCGTTCATCGGCACGTGGATCGCGCGGCTGCTCGGGGTGGAGGACACCCCGGGCATCGACTGGATCGAGCTGATCGTCCAGATCGTGGTCGCCGCGGTCGGCGTGTCGGTCGTGGCCGGGATGTACGGCAAGAAGTCCGTCAGGTAGCGGGCCGCACCATCCTCAGGACGAGGTCGGCGTACAGCGCGCCGATCTCGTCCGGGGTGCGCTTGCCGCCCGGCTGGTACCAGCGCGCGACGTCGATGCACAGCGACAGCACCGCGAGCGTCGCGCCCTTGAGGTCCGGCACGTCGAACACGCCCTCCGCGACGCCGTCCGCGATGATCGACCGCACGTGCCGCTCGATCTGCCGGCGCAGCTCCGCCACCTGCGCGTGGTGCTCGGGGGAGAGCGCGCTGAGCTCGTACTGCACCACCCTCGCCGTCGTGTGGAACTCCGCGTGCCACCCCGCGAACGCCGCCACCGCGTTGCGCAGCCGCTCCACCGCGCCGCCGCCCTCGATGCGCGACAGCACCGCGAGCGAGGTCTCGTGGCCGACGAGCGAGATGTTGAACAGAAGCTCCTCTTTGGACCGGTAGTGGATGTAGACGGCCGCGGGGGACATCCCGGCGAGCGCGGCTATGTCGCGCGTGGTCGTGGCGTGGTATCCCTTGCCCGCGAACGCGTGCGCGGCGGCGATCAGCATGCGGCGGGCCGCGACCGGGGTGATGGCGCGCCAGGTCTCGTCGAGCAGCGCGAACTCGTCCAGGCCGGTCGTCGTCATCGGGCGCTCCTCGCGTGTTGACAGGTGATGGATCGTACTGCACGCTAAGCGTGCGCTTAGGTCTAAGCAACCGCTTAGTATGGAGGTAGTGGTGCAGCGGACGCTGTTCAACGAGGATCACGCCGCGTTCCGGGAGTCGGCGAAGGCGTTCGTCGAGCGCACGATCACCCCGAACGTCGAGAAGTTCATCGAGCAGCGGGTGATCGACCGGGACGTGTGGCTCGAGGCCGGACGTCAGGGCCTGCTGGGCCTCGAGATCCCCGAGGAGTACGGCGGCAGCGGTGCGAACGACTACCGGTTCAACACGGTGTTCGCCGAAGAGCTGTGCCGGGTCAACGCGGCGGTCGCGTCGTCGCTCGGCATCCACGGCGACGTCGTGGCGCCCTACCTCGTCGACCTGTGCACCGAGGAGCAGAAGCAGCGCTGGCTGCCCGGCATGTGCACCGGCGAGATCAAGACCGGCATCGCGATGACCGAGCCGTCCGGCGGCTCCGACCTCGCCGCCCTCAAGACCACCGCCGTGCGCGACGGTGACGACTGGATCCTCAACGGCTCCAAGACGTTCATCACCAACGGCTACACCGCCGACATGATCGTCGTCGCGGCCCGCACCGACCCGTCGAAGGGCTCGCGCGGCATCTCGCTGTTCGCCGTCGAGACCGGCATGGCGGGCTTCGAGCGCGGCCGCAAGCTCGACAAGGTCGGCCAGCACCCGTCCGACACCGCGGAGCTGTTCTTCTCCGACGTGCGCCTGCCCGCCGCGAACCTGATCGGCGAGGAGGGCCAGGGCTTCATCTACATGATGGAACGCCTGCCGCAGGAGCGGATCGGCGCCGCCATCTCGAACCTCGCGCACGCGCAGGGCATCTTCGACGAGACGCTCGAGTACGTGAAGGAGCGCAAGGCCTTCGGCCAGGCGATCGGCAAGTTCCAGCACAACAAGTTCCTGCTCTCGGAGCTGCGCACCAAGCTCGACGTCACGCAGGCGTTCGTCGACGCGCTGACGATGCAGCACGTCCGCGGCGAGCTGAGCCCGGTCGAGGCGGCGCAGGCGAAGTACTGGAGCGCCGACATCGAGAACGAGGTCATCGACTCCTGCGTGCAGCTGCACGGCGGCTACGGCTACATGACCGAGTACCGCGTCGCCCGCGCGTGGATGGACGCCCGCGTCACCAAGATCTGGGCGGGCTCCAACGAGATCATGAAGGAACTCATCGGCCGCGATCTCGGCCTGTAGGGGGTGTTCCGTGGCTGAAGCAGTCATCGTCTCCACCGCGCGGTCGCCGATCGGCCGCGCCCGCAAGGGATCGCTCGCCTCGCTGCGGCCGGACGACCTGGCCGCGCAGGTGGTGTCGGCGGCGCTGGGCGACCTCCCGGCGTCCGAGATCACCGACCTGCACCTCGGGTGCGCCGAGCCGCAGGACGAGCACGGGCAGAACATCGCCCGCCGCGTCGCCGTGCAGCTCGGCCACGACTCGGTGCCGGGCACGACGGTCAACCGGTTCTGCGCGTCGTCCGTGCAGACCGCGCGCATGGCGTTCCACGCGATCAAGGCGGGGGAGGGCCACGCGTTCGTCTCCGCCGGCGTCGAGTGCGTCTCGCGGTACCTGCACTCCGGCACGCCGTCGTTCAACCCGCTCTTCGACAAGGCGCAGCAGCGGACCCTGGACACGGCGGCGTCCAACGCGCCGTGGACCGACCCGCGCCTGGACGGCGAGCTGCCCGACTACTACATCGCGATGGGCCAGACCGCCGAGAACGTCGCGACGCAGCTCGGCATCTCGCGCCACGACCAGGACGAGTTCGGCGTGCGGTCGCAGAACCTCGCCGAGAAGGCGATCGCGGACGGGTTCTTCGCCCGCGAGATCACGCCGGTCACGCTGCCCGACGGCACCGTGGTCTCGGCGGACGACGGCCCGCGCGCCGGCGTCACCTACGAGGCGGTCTCGGCGCTCAAGCCCGTCTTCCGGCCCGAGGGCACGGTCACGGCCGGCAACTGCTGCCCGCTGAACGACGGCGCGGCCGCCGTCGTGATCATGAGCGACGTGCGGGCGCGCGAACTGGGCCTGACCCCGTTGGCGCGCATCGTGTCCACGGGCGTGTCCGGCCTGTCGCCGGAGATCATGGGCCTCGGCCCGGTCGACGCGACGCAGCAGGCGCTGGCCCACGCCGGCCTGTCCATCTCGGACATCGACCTCGTCGAGATCAACGAGGCGTTCGCGGTGCAGGTGCTCGGCTCCCAGCGCGCGCTGGGCATCGACATCGACAAGCTGAACGTGCACGGCGGCGCGATCGCGCTCGGCCACCCGTTCGGCTCGACCGGCGCGCGGATCATGACCACGCTGATCAACGGCATGCGGGCCCGCGACGCCCAGTTCGGGCTCGAGACGATGTGCGTCGGCGGCGGTCAGGGCATGGCGATCATCCTGGAGAGGTTGTCGTAGTGGGAATCCTGGACAAGTTCCGCCTGGACGGGAAGGTCGCGATCGTCACCGGCGCGTCCTCCGGGCTCGGCGTGGCGTTCGCCAAGGGCCTGGCCGAGGCGGGCGCCGACGTCGTGCTCGCCGCCCGCCGGGTGGACAAGCTGAAGGACACGGCCGCGCTCGTGGAGGCCGCCGGGCAGCGCGCGCTGATCGTGCAGGCCGATGTGGCGAAGCCCGAGGACTGCCGCGAGGTCGCCCGCGCCGCCGCCGAGTTCGGCACGGTCGCCGTGCTGGTGAACAACGCGGGCGTCGCCTCGGCGGTGCCGGCCTCCCGGGAGACGCCCGAGGAGTTCCGCGGTGTGGTGGACGTGAACCTCAACGGTGCCTACTGGATGGCCCAGGCCGCGGCGTCGGTCATGAAGTCCGGCGGCTCGATCATCAACATCTCGAGCGTCCTCGGCCTCGTCACCGGCGGCATCCCGCAGGCCGCGTACTCGGCGTCGAAGGCCGGACTGCTGGGCCTCACCCGCGACCTGGCGCAGCAGTGGACCGGGCGCAAGGGCATCCGGGTCAACGCGATCTGCCCCGGCTTCTTCGCCTCCGAGATGACCGACCAGTACCCGCCGGGATACCTCGAGAAGATGCAGGCGGCGCTGCCATCCGGGCGAATCGGCGACCCGGAGGAACTAGCCGCCGCCGTTCTGTTCCTCGCCTCGCCCGCGGGCGGTTACGTTACCGGCGAGACGCTCGTCGTCGACGGTGGTGCCGTGATCGTCTGACCCGTGGGGGGAACCGTGGGCGAGCCCGAGTTCAAGGTCGTCGACCCGCGAAGACGGTTCCTGCTGTGGTTCGCGCCGCCGCTGGCGGTGTTCGTGGCAGGGCTGGTGGTGCTGCTCGTCTCCGGGCACGTCGCCGGCCCCTTCCGCCCGGTCACGGTGGTGCGGGCGCTGTTCGCGTCCAAGCGCGACTTCTTCCAGGACGAGCAGGTCAAGCGCATCCTGATGGCGCGCGGCTACCAGGTGCACGTGACGCCGGTCGGCTCCCGCGACCTGGCGAACAAGCCGGACCTCGACTCGTTCCACTTCGTGTTCCCGTCCGGGCACGTCGCGAACGAGCACGTGAAGTCGCGCCGGGCGGGCAAGCACGTGGTGCCCTACCGGCCGTTCTTCACCCCGGTCGTGCTCGCCACGTTCCGCGAGTACGCCGACGCGCTGGTGCGGGCGGGAGCGGCGAAGCCCCACACCCGGGACGCGCAACCGCTCTACTACGACCTCGACATGGCCGCGTTCAAGGACCTGTCCGCGAGGAAGTGGAGCGAGTTCGGCCTCATCAACGGCAACCGCGTGATCGCGCAGTCGCCGGACCCCTGCAAGGCCTACTCGGGCGCGACGCTCGTCGGGTTCTTCGCCACCGCGTTCGGCGACCAGCCGCCGCAGACCGTCGAGGCCGCGGAGCAGCTGGCGCGCGAGGTCAAGCCGTTCATCGACGCGCAGGGCCAGGCCGGCGACGACATGGCCCCCAAGTACTTCGTGCCGGAGGGCCGCACGCACGCGGTCATCGCGGTGATCTACGAGCACCAGTACGTCGCCTACCAGCTGCGGCAGAAGGACATCGACACCGAACGCGTGCTGCTCTACCCGACCAAGCAGCACCAGAGCACGCCCGAGCTGATCTCGTTCACCCCGGAGGGCGACCGGATCGGCGAGCTGATGATGAACGACCCCGACCTGCGCCGGCGCGCGGTCGAGCTGGGCTTCCACTCGCTGGGCTGGAGCGGGGAGACCGGCGACGACTTCGGCAGCTACGTCACCGGCCGCGGCCTGCCGGAACCGCCCGCCGGGGAGCAGGGCCGGGTGCAGCTGCCCAAGGCGGAGCTGTTCGAGCGCATGCTCGACGTCGTCGGCGACTGCGCATGAGGGCCCTGGCCCTGGCGCTGCTGCTCCTGGCGACCGCCTGCACGGCGAGCACGCCCCCGCCCGTGCGCCTGAAGGTGCTGGCGAGCACGGAACTGGCCGACCTCGGCCCGGTGCTGGCGGAGCTGCGCAAGGCCACCGGGATCGAGCTGGCGGTGGAGCACCGCGGCACGGTCGAGGCCAGCCGCTCGCTCGCCGGGTTCGACCTGGCCTGGTTGTCCACCAACCGGTTCCTGCGGCTGCGTGGTGCCGAGCCCGAGCTCTCCGCGAGCGTGATGACGTCCCCGGTGGTGCTCGGCGTGCGGCGCGGCAAGCGCCCGGTGCTGGGCGACCGGCCGACGTGGGCCGACGTCGCGGACCGCGCCGCGCTGGGCGAGTTCCGCTACGGCATGGCGGACCCGCGGGTGTCCGGCGGCGGGATGGCCGCGCTGATCGGCGTCGCGACGGCGGCCGCGGGCACCGGTGCGCCGCTGCGGACCGAGGACGTGAGCTGCGACCGGGTGCAGGGGTTCCTCGCCGGGCGGGCGTTCGACGTGCCGGACCCGGTCGCCGAGTTCACCCGCCGGTCCGATGTGGACGGACTGGTCGCGCACGAGTCGGAGCTGCTGGCGCTCAACGCCTCCGGCCGCACCGAGCCGCTGGAGATCGTCTACCCGCGCGACGGCATCGTGCTGTCGGACTACCCGCTGATGCTCGTCGACCCCGCCCGCCGGGAGACCTACGACAAGGTCGTCGACTGGCTGCGGTCGCCGCCCGCGCAGAAGATGCTCGCCGAGCGGTGGCGCCGGCCCGTCGACCCCGCGGTGCAGCGCCGCGCGGAGCTGCGCGCCGACCTCGGCACCGCGCTCTACTTCCCGGACAGCCCCGACGTCCTCGACCGGCTGCTGGTGTTCCACGACCGCGCGGGCGAGGGCCGCCAGGTGGTCTTCGTGCTGGACTACTCGACGTCCATGCGCGGCGAGCGGATCGCCGGCCTGCGCGAGGCGTTCGCGTCCCTCAACGGCTTCGACCGCTTCTACGCGGGCGAGACGGTGACGATCGTCCGGTTCGCCGGCACGGTCCTGGAGGAGCGTTCGATCACCGTGCGGGGACGGCAGGAGCTCGACGCGCTGCGGTCCGTCGTCGCGTCCGACGACCTGCGCGACAACACGGCGATCTGGGCCGCCGTGGAGCGCGCGTTGCAGCTGGCGCGCGGTGAGACGACGGTGGTGCTGATGACCGACGGCGAGAACAACGCGGGCCCGTCGGTCGACGAGTTCCTGCGCGTCGGCCGCGGCGAGGTGCCCATCTACCCCATCCGGTTCGGCGAGGCCTCCACGGCGGAGCTCGACCGGGTGGCTCAGGCGAGCGGCGGCCGTCTCGTCGAGGCGGGCGCGAAGTCGTTGCCGGCGGCGATCAGGGAGATCCGTGGCTGTCGATAGAGCGCTCTGGTGGTCCGTGTCGTGGGGCTGGATCCTGCTGTGGGCGGCGACGGTCGCGTCGTTCGCCGTGGTCGTGGTGCTCACCTGGCGGTGGGCGCGCCGCCGCGCCCCCGAACCCGAGGTACCCGGCCTGCTGTTCTACGTCCACGGCCAGCGGATGATCAACCTGTGCAAGGTCGGCCGCTACGACGACGCCGTCACCCGGCAGTTCGTCAAGCAGATCACCGTCACCAAGGGCGGCAAGCTGCAGGTCGGCCCGAGCGAGTTCGGCATCGGCGTCGACGGGTCGGTCGTCGAGCAGAACACCGACACCTACGAGAAACCCGCCACCGAGATCGACGTGATCGGCGTGGTGCTGGCAGGCCTGCGCGCGGGCCACGGCGTGGTGGACGTCGACCTCAACACCAGGACCATCACCGCCGACGAGTCGTGGCGGCGCGGAAGAGCCCGGCGCCTCAACGACATCCGCGACTACGTGTCGCTGAACGGCCGCTTCGAGGCGGACGAGGGCGACTCGGTGGTGCTGGTCGCGCCCGTCGGCGAGCACCGCGTGCGGGTGGAGTGCGACCGCGCGAGCCTGCGCGACACGCTGCCGCCGGGCCAGTTCAACGCGCGGTGCCTGGGCAAGGTCCAGTCGTGGAACGCGGCCACCGGCGAGATCGTCGTGCTGCCCGTCGTCGTATTCCAGTAGACGCGTGCGGGACGATCGAGGTGTGATCGCGCTGGACGAGGTGCTCGTGGTCGACGTGGAGTCGACGTGCTGGGAGGGCTCGCCGCCTCCCGGCGAGTCCTCGGAGATCATCGAGATCGGGATCTGCCCGCTCGAGGTGGCCTCCGGGGCTCGCGGTGAACGGCGTTCGGTCCTGGTGCGGCCGTCGCGGTCGTCGGTCAGCCCGTTCTGCACGCGGCTCACGACGCTGACCGCGTCGCAGGTCGCATCCGGCGTCTCGTTCGCGGAGGCCTGCGCGGTGCTGCGCAAGGAGTTCCGATCGGGCCGACGCGTGTGGGCCTCCTACGGCGACTACGACCGCAGGATGTTCGAGCGCCAGTGCGCGGACTTCGGCGTCGGCTACCCGTTCGGGCCGCGGCACGTGAACGTGAAGACCCTCTTCGCCCTGGCCCACTCGCTGCCGCGGGAGGTCGGGATGGCCGAGGCGGTGCGGCTCACCGGCCGGTCGATCGACGGCACGCACCACCGCGGCCACGACGACGCGTACAACATCGCGGGCCTGCTGGCGGGCCTGCTGCGGCGCTGAGAACCCCGCCCGTCCGGGACGCGGTCCCCACGACGGTCGAGGACGAGCTCAGAAGGTGACGACGTCGGCCGTCGCCGGGTCCGCCTCACCCCGCACCACCGCCCGCCACACGTCGACCAGCCCGTCCGGCCCGCTGTGGTGCGCGACGCCCACCCGGTCG
Source organism: Lentzea sp. NPDC060358 (assembly GCF_042725365.1). Lineage (NCBI taxonomy): Bacteria > Bacillati > Actinomycetota > Actinomycetes > Pseudonocardiales > Pseudonocardiaceae > Lentzea > Lentzea sp. NPDC060358. The sequence goes on from NZ_JBHXCW010000178.1 coordinate 13,421, forward strand.
CCCGCCCGCGCGGTGAACTCGCGCCACGCCTCGCCGAACCGCCGGGCGAACCCGTCATGGCCCCAGTCGGCCGTGCGCTTGCGGAGCTGGTCCGGCGCGAAGAAGAACTCCGCCCGCCGGTCCTGCGACGGCGCCTGGTGCGTGGCGCCGATCGAGACGTCCTTCACCAGGTCCGCGCCGAGCCGGTCGTGCAGGGCCGAACGCACCTCGGCCGAGCCGCTGAAGTCCAGGTACGCGCTCGGTTCGACGTCCACGGCGGTGTCGTAGGGGAGCACGGTGTCGTAGAGGCCGAGGCCCTCGGTGAATTCCACGTTGCGGGGCGAAGTCAGGCCCACCAGCTGGACGCCCGTGCCCCGGAGGCACTGCGCGGTGCCGAAGGCGGTCTTGCTCGACGCCGAGGAGAGCACGACCGTGCGGGCACCGAAGAAGTCGTTGTCCACCAGCCGGTCCGCGAGCAGGAACGACGTGAGGAACAGCGGCCGGTACAGGGCCTGCAGGTCCTCCTCCGCCGGGTCGTAGGCGGGGTCTTTCGAGGTGACGAGGTAGCTGTTGTACGCGCCCGGGAGTCCGGCGCGGTGGTCGGCGGTGTCGGCGAAGCCGGACGAGGTCAGCCTGGCGCGCACGACGAGGTGGCTCGCCATCGGCAGGTAGCCGAAGACGCGCGTGCCGGTGGGCAGGGCGTCCAAAGTGGAGTCGACGACGTCGGCGAAGCCCCACACGGGGATCACGCCCTGGCCGGGTCCGCCCGCCGGGAAGAAGTTCCAGTAGCCCAGCCGGTCGCCGACCACGCCGTAGGTGGCGTTGTTGGCGGTGAGGCCGACGCGCCGGACGCGCAGCAGCACCTCGCAGTCCGACAGCTCGGGCAGTTCGTCGTGCAGGACAGCGGTTTCGGTGAGGTCGTCGCGGTCGACGAGGACGGTCCAGCGACTGGTCATGTGCCTCTGTTCTCCTTGCCGGGGAGGTACGCTCCGGACGTGACCGTGCCTGAAAGACTGATCGACGCCGCCACGCGCCTGTTCGCGGAAAAGGGCTACGAGCGGGTCGCCGTGCAGGAGATCGTGGAGAGCGCCGGAGTCACCAAAGGCGCCATGTACCACTACTTCGGGTCGAAGGACGACCTGCTGCACGAGATCTACGGACGGTTGCTGCGCCTGCAGACCGAACACCTGGAGAAGATCGCGTCGAGCACCGGCCCGATCACCGACCGGCTGCGCGAGGCCGCGATCGACGTCATCGTCACGAGCGTCGACGACTTCGACGCCGCCAAGGTGTTCTTCCGCTCGATGAACCACCTCTCCGCCGAGAAGCAACGCGAGGTGCGGGCGGAACGGCGGCGCTACCACGAGAAGTTCCGCGGCCTGGTCGAGGAGGGGCAGCGGGACGGGACCTTCCGCGCCGACGTGCCCGCCGACGTGGCCACGTACTACTTCTTCGGCTCGCTGCACCAGCTCGGCACGTGGTACCGCCCGGACGGGGACATCCCGCCCGAGCGGCTCGCGCGGCACTACGCGGACCTGCTGGTCCACAGCCTCACACCGTGATCAGGGCACGATCACGCTGACGATCTCGGCCACGCACGCGGGCTTCTCGCTGCCCTCGATCTCGATGACGACCTTGGTCACGAGCTGCTTGCCCAGCGCGATGTCCGAGACGTCGAGCAGCTCGACGCCGCCGCGCACCCTGGAGCCCACGAGCACCGGCTGCGGGAAGCGCACCTTGTTGCTGCCGTAGTTGACGCCCATCTTGATGTTCTTGACGGTGTAGACGTCCCGCACCAGGTACGGGACCAGCGACAACGTCAGGTAGCCGTGCGCCACCGGGCCGCCGAACGGGCCCTGCGCGGCCTTCTCGACGTCGATGTGGATCCACTGGTGGTCGAGGGTGGCGTCGGCGAACAGGTTCACCTGGTCCTGGGTGATCTCGTGCCACTCGCCGAACCCGAGGTGCTCGCCCTTCGCGGCGACCAGTTCGTCGATGTTCTCGAACGCGCGCATGGTCGTCAGTCCTTCGGTCCGCCGGCGACGTAGATGACCTGGCCGGACACGAACCCGGCGCCCTCGCTGACGAGGAACGAGGCCGTGTGCGCGATGTCCTCCGGCTGGCCGACGCGCGCGACCGGGATGGCCTGTGCGGAGCCGTTCACGAGGTCCTCGAACGAGATCTTCATGCGCTCGGCGGTCGCCTTGGTCATCTCGGTGACGATGAAGCCGGGCGCGATCGCGTTGACCGTGACGCCGAACTTGCCGAGCTCGATCGCGAGGGTCTTCGTGAAGCCCTGCAGACCGGCCTTGGCGGCGGCGTAGTTGGCCTGGCCGCGGTTGCCGAGCGCGCTGGTGCTCGACAGGTTGACGATGCGGCCGAAGCCCTCCTTCGTCTGGAACGCCTGCACGGCCTTGCTCATGAGGAACGCGCCGCGCAGGTGCACGTTCATGACCGTGTCCCAGTCGCTCGACGTCATCTTGAACAGCAGGTTGTCCCGCAGCACGCCGGCGTTGTTGACCAGCACGGTCGGCGCGCCGAGGTCCTCGGCGACCTTCGCGACCGCAGCGTTGACCTGCTCCTCGTCGGCCACGTCGACCTTGAGGCCGATGGCGCGCCCACCGCTCGCGACGATCTTTTCGGCGCCGTCGAGCACGCCCTGCTCGTCGAGGTCGAGCAACGCGACGGCCAGGCCGTCCGCGGCGAGGCGCTGCGCGACCGCGGCACCGATGCCACGCGCCGCGCCGGTGACGATCGCAACCCTGTCGGCCACGGGTCCTCCTTCGGTTTCGGTGGTGAGCTAAGCAAGCGCTTAGTAACGTGCCTATCAGTCCGCTTGACGTCCAGCGCCCCGCGGACGACCATACCGACTGGTCGGAATGTCGGCTAGACGTAGTCCCAGCTGCGAGGAGGCAGGTGCCCGTGGAACTCACCGGCAAGGTCGCGCTCATCACCGGCGGATCCAACGGCATCGGCGCCGCGGCGGCTCGCCGCCTGGCCGCGCTCGGCGTTCGCGTCGTGGTCGCCGACGTCGACGAGGAGCAGGGCAAGCTCGTCGCCGACGAGGTCGGTGGCGTGTTCGTGCGCTGCGACGTGACCCGCGCCGAGGACTCCGAGGCCGCGGTCGCCACGGCCGTCCGCGAGTTCGGTGGGCTCGACATCGCGTTCCTGAACGCCGGCATCGGCACCGGCTGCTCGCTGGGCGACGACTTCGACGTCGAGATCTACCGGCGCGCCATGGCCATCAACCT
>NZ_JBHXCW010000179.1:0-16421 GCF_042725365.1 Lentzea sp. NPDC060358
GCTCGTGACGGGACCACCCCACACCGCAACCACCAACGCAACAGCAAGCCGCCCAACGAAACAGGCGTGCCATCAACCCGCCCACGGCGCTGGCCGGTCTTTGATCAGCTGGCGGGGTTCGGGGCGGAGCCCCGAGCAGTAAACAGGAACCCGAGCACGAAACCGGAAGCCCACAGCACAGACCAGGACCGCCGACCCCAACGAATACCATGACCCCCGTGACCACCCCAGCCCCACGCCGAATGGACGAGATCGGCGACGAAAGCCGCCGCCGCATCCTCGACGCCGCCGAGGAGCTGTTCGCCGAACGCGGCTTCGACCGGACGTCCTTCGTGGACATAGCCCGGCGCTCCGGCATCAGCCGCGGCTCGATCCCCTGGCACTTCAAGAACAAGGACGGCCTGGTCATGGCCGTCGTCGAGCGGGTGGTCGAGCGGATCTGGCCCGCCGAGCGCTATGAGACCGTGCCGACGCTGACCGAGGTGTTCGCCGAGACCGCCGGCCTGCTGCGCTCCGGCAACTCGGCGCTGGTGTTCATGGTGCTGGTCGAGGCGCTGGGCGACCGGGGTGTCGTGACCGAGCAGTACCAGCAGTTCTTCGCCCGGCGGCGCGAGGGCATCGAGGTGCTGCTGCGACTGCGCCGCCCGGCCGGCGTGGATCCGGCGGTCGCGCAGGAGAAGGAGCGCACCGCCGCCGTCGCGCTCAACGGCGCGCTCCTGGGCATCCACCTCCAGGCGCTGGTCGATCCGGACAACGTCGACCTGGACAGCGCGCTCATGTCCATCGCGAGCCTGTTCGAGAGGAACCTCGCCGACGTCTGGGCCTAACGCCACAGGCGGTCCAGCACCAGGTCGATGTCCTCGACGGTGGTCCGGTGGTTCGTGATGCACGCCCGGATGCCGTGCTTCCCGCCGACCACCACGGGTCCGAGCAATGCGACGTTCTCGGCCGCCAGTTCCTCGAGCAACGCCGTGTGGTCCTCGACGCCGTCGACCGAGAAGCACACCGCTGTCAGCGTGACGGGCGCGAGCAGCGTCAGGCCGTCGATGGCCTCGATGCCCTCGGCCAGGTAGCGGGCGAGTTCCAGTGTGCGTTCGTTGGCCTTGCGGAACGCGTCGACGCCGAACGCCTGCACGGCGCTCCACACCTTGAAGGCCTTGAAGTTGCGGGAGAGCTGCGGGCCGTAGTCCATGTAGTCGGTCATCAGCGGGTCCTCGGCGACCGTGAGGTACGAGGAGTCGAACGCGTAGGCGTCGCGCAGCTTGGCGCCGTCGCGCACGAGCAGGCACCCGGCCTCCAGCGGCGCGTACAGCAGCTTGTGCGGGTCGAGCGTGATCGAGTCGGCGCGCGCGCACCCGCCCATCAGCTCGCGCATGCTCTCCGACAGCAGGAAGAGCGCGCCGTAGGCGCCGTCGACGTGCAGCCACAGGCCCTCTTCGGAGCACAGGTCCGCGACGGCGTCGAGCGGGTCGACCGACCCGGTCGACACCGTGCCGCACGTGGCGACGACGCACCACGGCCGCAGCCCGTCGCGGCGGTCCTGCTCGACGGCCCGCCGCAGTGCGCCGACGTCCATGCGGTGCCGGTCGTCGGTCTCGACGTGCCGCACGTTGTCGAGCCCGATGCCGAGGATCGCCGCCGCCTTGTCGACGCTGCGGTGCGCCTCGACGGAGGTGTAGACGACCAACGGCGCGTGGTCGCGCTGCAGGCCGGTCCGGTGGAAGTCCGGGACGCGGTCGTGCAGCGCCGTGGCGAGCGCCTGCAACGTCGCGAGCGAGCCGCCACCGGTCAGGATTCCCTTGGCACCGCTGGGGAAGCCGACCACCGACGCGAGCCACTCGAGCACGGACCGCTCGACGACGCTGGCCGCCGGGGACAGCTGCCAGAAGTTGCAGTTCTGGTTGATCGCCGCCGCCAGCGCCTCGGCGTAGGGCGCGATGCCGTTGGGCGGGCCGAGGACGTAGGCGAGGAACCGCGGGTGCGCGACCGCCGTCGAGCCGGGCAGGATCACGTCCTCCCAGCTGTCGAAGAGCGCGTCCAGGCCGATGCCCTTCTCCGGCATCGGGGCGAGCAGTCCGCCCAGCTTCGCGCGGTCGGGTGCGGGCAGGATGTCGGCCTCGGCCAGGCCGCGTTCGTAGCTGTCGAGCACCGCGGTGAGCCGGGCGCCGGCGTGGGCGCGTTCGTCGTCGGTCAGCAGGAGTTCGTTCACAGCAAGCAGATTAGGCTGCGAAGCGCGGCACACGATTGCCACTTCGGCCTTGCTCGGCACGATTCGTGGCATGATCTGCCAGTGGACCGCATCGATCGCGCAATCATCCGCCACCTCCAGGAGGACGGCCGGCTCACCAACACCGAACTGGCCGACAAGGTGGGCCTCACGCCGTCGCCGTGCCTGCGGCGGGTGCGGGCGCTGGAGGAGTCCGGCGTGATCACCGGGTACCACGCGGCCGTGGACCGCAAGGCGCTCGGCCGCGGGTTCCGGGTGCTGGTGCACATCGACATCGCCGCGCAGGACCTGGCGTCCATCGAGGCGTTCGAGGCGCGGATCGCCGAGATCGACGAGGTCGAGTCGTGCGTGCGCATGTTCGGGCAGCCGGACTACCACCTGTGGGTCGCGGTGGCCGACCTCGCCGCCTACGAGCAGCTCTACATGTCCGCCCTGACCCGGCTGCCGGGCGTGGCACGCACGAACTCGCAGTTCCCGATGAAAGCGGTGAAGTAGGGCCTCAGATCTCCGTGCCGCCGGTGACGTCGAGGACCTGACCCGTGATCCAGCGGGAGTCGTCGGAGGCGAGGAAGGCCACGAAGTCCGCCACGTCGTCCGGTTCACCGAGACGCCCGAGCGCGACCGTCGCGGGCTGCGGCCGCGGGGTCGGCCTTCAGCCGGTCGTGGTTCCTCGTGAGGACGATGGCGGGCGACACGGCGTTGACCGTGATCCCCTGGGCCCGAGCTCCTTGGCGAGCGACAGCGTGAACGAGTCCAGGGCGCCCTTGGAGGCGCTGTAGGCGATCGTCCCCGGCGTCGCGAGGGTGGCCGCGCGGCTCGAGATGGTGATGACCCGGCCGCCGTCGCGCAGGCGTGGCAACGCGGCCTGGGTGACGGAGAACGGCGCCCGCACGTTCACCGCGAACACCCGGTCGAACTCGTCCTGCTCCAGCTCGCCCAGTCCCACGAAGCTGCCCGCTGCCGCGTCGTGGACGAGGACGTCGATCTTGCCGTCGGGCACGTGGTCGCGACCGGCGGCGTCGAACGCGTGCTCGCCTTGTCGAGCGTGACGTCCTGCGAGGTGTCGGTGAAGTCCTTCTTGCCGTAGCCGAAACCCAGCCCGGTCCTGCCCGGCGCCGCACCGCCCGCGTCGGCCGAGGTGGCGAACTTCGGGTACGCGGCAACGCCCTTGAGCGCGATGTCGCGGTCCACCGTCACGACGGCGACGTCGAAGCCCTGGTCGAAGTTGACGTATTTCGGGTGCTTCTTGTAACTGACGACGGCGAACCCGGACCCGTTGCCGTTGTTGTAGTCCTTGAGGTCGTCGAGCCCGTAGACGAACTTCTTCTCCCCTTCGGCGTCCGCGCAGTGCGCCGCGATGAGGATCTTGCGCGGCGCGACGACCGTGCCGGTGCAGGTCTGGCCCTGCGGCCGGGAGCCGCCGGCGCGGATGCCCGCGACGATGCCGGGGAGCTCGCTCACGGTGGCGTTCTGCCCGCCGACGAACATCGGCGAGGCGTCTCCCAGGTTCGCGGGGACGGTGTCCCCCAGGTAGTTCGCCGCAGGGGCGTTCTTCGGCGGCGCGGCGTCCGCGACGCCCAGTGGCGTCAGCGCGGTCGCCGTCACCAGGGCCAGCAGGCCCCAGGAACGTGTTCTTCTCACGGTGGTTCCTCTCCGGATCTCGGAACGCCCGCTCTCGTGGCAGGGCGGCGGGCGTTCGCTGCCGATCACTCTCGGAGCAGGGCGGGAGAGGAACAATCAGGGACGACATCCGTAGGGGTGCGGAACTTTCTCGCTACGGCCTGCGGAAGATCGTGATGCTGTGGCCGACGACGTCGATCGGCGTGGAGGTGTCGAGCAGCTCCTGCAGGCGGCCGTCGGCCTTCGCGATGGCGGTGCCGGAGACGACGAGCAGCCCGTGCACCTGGTCCGGTGTCGTCTCGCGCGGGTCCTGCCCGTGGATCCCGTAGTGCTCGGGCACTCCCGCGCCCTTGTAGACGAGCCACAGCCGTTCGCCGGAGTGGCGCCGCAGCCGGTCGGCCAGCCTGCCGAGGTCCTGGCCCCAGTCGACGTTCGAGTCGTGCAGGTGCAGGTGGGTCTTGGACGGGCCGCCGAAGAGCTCGTTGGAGTACGGCAGGTAGTAGGGGAACGTCCACAGCGAACTGGCGGCGACGAGCGCCACCGCGGGCATCGCGAACCGCCGGTCCGCGACGAAGGCCGCCGCGACGGCGAGGAACATCGGCACGAAGATCGCGTACCGCACGCCGAGGTCGCGGTTGCCGGTCATCGCGGCGGCGAACAGCACCCCGGCGGGCAGCAGCACGTACCACGCCTGCGGGCGCCGCAGGATCGCCGCGGTTCCGGCCGCCCACAGCAGAAGCGCGCCCAGCGGTGTCTTCACCAGCAGCGCCGCCGGCAGGTAGTACCAGTGCGAGCCCTCGTAGTGCACGCCGAACAGGTAGCCGCCCCACACCCGCTCCTCGAACCCGAGCTGCAGACCGATGCCCTCGAGGTAGGGCGCGGGGAACGCCTGCGCCGGGTCGACCGCCGCGTAGGACCCCCAGACCACGGCCACCGCGATCAGCGACAGCACCGCCACGGGCTTGATCCGGCGGTGCGCGTGCCAGGCCAGGAACAGCAGCACCGGCACCACCGCGAGCGTGTTCGTCTTGGTGGCGAGCGCGGCTCCCAGGGCGAGCCCGGCCAACGGCAGGTGGTGCGCGTTCTCCCTGGCCCGCCACAGCATCCAGGCCGACGTCAGCACGAACCCGGCCGCCGGCACGTCGAGCGTCGCCAGCGAACCGTGCGCGATGAGGTCCGGGGAGAACGCGTAGAGCGAAAGCGCCACGATCGCACCGACGTGGCCCGTCAGGTCGCGGGCGAACAGCAGGACGACGACCCCGAACAGCAGGGTGAGCACGATGATCGGCAGCCGCGCCAGCAGGAGCAGGTGCTGCGGGTCGTTGCCCGACTCGTAGAGCAGGTGCCGGCCGAACTCCGTCTGGTCGCCCGGGAAACCCGCCTCGGAGCGCAGGTCGGCGAACGCGAGCCCGACCGCCATGACCAGCTTGCCCAGCGGCGGATGTTCCAGGTTGTAGCGCAGGCTGTGCTCTTCGAGGTACGTGGTCGCGGCACCGATGTAGACCGGCTCGTCGACCGTCGGCGTCTGCTGGAGGGCCGTGGTGACCATCGCGATCGCCATCTGGGCCAGGAGCACGGCCGCGACCACCGCGAACAGCCGGCGCCGTCCCGCCGCGGCGGGCGCGGCGGCCGGGCTGGGCGGCGCACTGGTGGCGAGCAGCACCGTCGGGTCCTTCCTCGTGTCGTCGGTACTCCCGGAAACGAGATGCCCGCGCGTTCGGTTGTCAAGCATTCGCGGGAAATTCGGTCGTGATCACCGCAATCCTGGGTCTAACCTGCGCGGATGCGGTGGGAAGACATCGAGGGGATCGCCCGGGACACCGGCTTCTCCGGCGTGGTCCGGGTCGACCGCGGGGACGAGACCGAGTTCTCGGCGGCCTACGGGTTCGCGAACCGCGCGTACCGCGTGCCGAACACCGTCGACACCCGGTTCGGCATCGCCAGCGGCAGCAAGGGGTTCACCGCCCTCACCGTGCTCTCGCTCGTCCGCGACGGGGTGCTCGGCCTCGGCACGGCCGCGCGCTCGCTGCTCGGCGGCGACCTGCCGCTCGTCGCGGACGACGTGACGGTCGAACACCTGCTCACCCACACGTCCGGCATCGGCGACTACCTCGACGAGGAAGCCGAGATGGACGTGAACGACCACCTCGTCGGAGCGGTGCACGTGCTGACGACCACGGAGGCGTTCCTGCCGCTGCTGGACGGGATCCCGCCGAAGTTCGCGGCGGGCGAGCGGTTCGGCTACTGCAACAGCGGCTACGTCGTCCTCGCCCTGCTGGCGGAACGGGCGTCCGGGCGCACCTACCACGACCTGGTCCGCGAGCGGGTGCTGACGCCGTTCGGCCTGACCAGGACCGGGTTCCTGCGCTCCGACGAACTCCCGGCCGACGCGGCCGTCGGCTACCTCGACGGCTCGGACCGGTCCAACGTCTTCCACCTGCCCGTGCTGGCCAACGGCGACGGGGGCATCCACACGACCGCGGGTGACATGGCGCGGTTCTGGCGGGCGTTGTTCGAGTCGGACCTCGCCGACGAGGTGCGCCGGCCGCGCCACGACGTGCCGGAGGAGTCGCTGCGGTACGGGCTCGGGTTCTGGCTGCACGGGACGAGCGACGCGGTGATCCTGGCCGGCTGGGACGCCGGCGCCTCGTTCAGGTCCACGCACGACCCGCGCACCGGGACCACGGCGACGGTGCTGTCCAACACCTCGCCCGGCGCGTGGCCGATCGCACGTGCCCTTACGACGCTGTTCTGAACGGGTGAGCGGTGCGAACATGTGTTCGTGAGCACCCCGATCCTGCACGCCGACCTGGACGCGTTCTACGCGTCGGTCGAGCAGCGGGACGACCCCGCGCTGCGCGGGCGGCCGGTGATCGTCGGCGGCGGCGTGGTGCTGGCGGCGAGCTACGAGGCCAAGGCGTTCGGCGTGCGCACGGCGATGGGCGGCCGCCGGGCGAAGCAGCTGTGCCCGCACGCGATCGTCGTGCCGCCGCGGATGCCGGCCTACTCGGCCGCGAGCAAGGCGGTGTTCGAGGTCTTCCGCAACACGACGCCGCTGGTCGAGGGCCTGTCGATCGACGAGGCGTTCCTGGACGTCGGCGGGCTGCGGCGGATCGCGGGACCACCCGAGGTGGTCGCCGCACGGCTGCGGGCACGCGTGCTCGCCGAGGTGGGGCTGCCGATCACGGTCGGGGTGGCGCGGACCAAGTTCCTCGCGAAGGTCGCGAGCGGTGTCGCGAAGCCCGACGGGCTGCTGGTCGTGCCGGCCGACGGCGAGCTCGACTTCCTGCACCCGCTGCCGGTCGAACGGCTGTGGGGCGTCGGTGAGGTCACCGCGGCGAGGCTGCACGGGCTCGGCATCCGGACCGTCGGCGAGGTCGCGGCCCTGGACGAGAGCGGCCTCGTGTCGCTCCTCGGCCGGGCAGCGGGCCGGCACCTGCACGCGTTGGCGCACAACCACGATCCGCGCCCGGTCCACACAGGACGACGGCGCCGTTCCATCGGCTCGCAGCGCGCCCTGGGCCGGCGGGAGCGCTCGCGCGACGACCTGGAGGCCGTCCTCGCCTCGCTCGTCGACGGCATCACCCGGCGGCTGCGCACCGGCCACCGCGCGTGCCGGACCGTCGTGCTGCGCCTGCGGTTCGCCGACTTCACCAGGGCGACGCGGTCGCTGACGATCAGCGACCCGACGGCCGAGACCGAGGTGCTGCTCGGGGCGGCGCGGCAGCTGCTGGACGGCGCGATGCCACTGGTCCTCGACCGGGGCATCACGCTGCTGGGGGTGTCGCTGACCAACCTCCAGGACGACACGCCGTTGCAGCTGGCGCTGCCGTTCGAACAGGCGAGGCCCGCCGCGCTCGACGCCGCGCTGGACCACGTGCGGCACCGGTTCGGCAACGCGTCGGTGACGCGGGCGGCGTCGCTGGGACGCGATCCGGGGATCTCGGTGCCGCTGCTGCCGGACCGGCCGCGACCTGGGGCGTCGCCGCCGTACGCCTGATGGACGCTTGTAAACTGAAACGTGTTCTAGTTAGTCTACCGGCATGATCGCCACAGTGGTGTGGGGCACCGGAAACGTCGGCCGTTCCGCGATCCGGGCCGTCGAGGCCCATCCGGGACTGAAGCTCACGGGCGTGGTCGTGCACAACCCGGACAAGGCGGGCCGGGACGCGGGCGATCTCGCGGGACTCGGCCACGAGCTCGGGATCGCGGCCACGACCGACATCGACGCCGTGCTCGCGGCGAGTCCGCGCGCCGTCGTCTACGCGGCGTCCGGCGACATCCGGCCCGACGACGCGCTGGCCGACATCACCAGGGCGGTCAGGGCGGGCGCGGTCGTCGTCACGCCGTCGCTGTACGCGCTCTACGACCACCGCAGCGCGCCGCCGGAGTTGCGAGAACCGGTTCTAGCCGCGATCGCGGAGGGCGGCGGGTCGCTGTTCGTCTCCGGTGTGGACCCCGGCTGGGGCAACGACGTGCTGCCGCTGATGGTCAGCGGCCTCGGCCACACCATCGACGCCGTGCGCTGCCAGGAGATCTTCGACTACTCGACCTACGACCAGCCGGACGCGGTGCGCTGGCTGATCGGGTTCGGGCAGCCGCTCGACTACCAGGCGCCGATGCTGATGGCGACCGTGCCGACCATGGTGTGGGGTGGCCAGCTCCGGTTGATGGCGCGGGCGCTGGGCGTCGAGCTCGACGAGATCCGCGAGACCGTCGAGCGGCGCGCGCTCGACGAGACCGTGACGACCCGGACCATGGGCGAGTTCGAGGCGGGCACGCAGGGCGCGATCCGGTTCGAGGTGCAGGGCGTCGTCGGCGGCGAGCCGCTGATCGTCATCGAGCACATCACGCGCATCCACGCGTCGTGCGCCACGGACTGGCCGATGCCGCCCTCGGGCGACGGCGCGCACAAGGTGATCATCGAGGGACAGCCGCGCATCGAGGTGTCGGTCGAGGCCGTGGACGAGGGCGAGAACCGCTCCGCCGGCGGCAACGCGACCGCGGTCGGCCGGATCGTCAACGCCATCGACTGGCTGGCCGCCGCCGGACCGGGGCTCTACGACGCGCTCGACGTCCCGCTGCGGCCCGTCGCCGGAAAGCTCGGGAGGAGCAAGGGATGAACATCGACATCCCCGAGGGCAAGGACCCCATCGGGTACGTGTGGGGCGAGATGGTGCCGGGCATCGGCGTCCCCGCCGCGACCCTCTCGCTCGCCGTGTACCAGCACACCACGCTGGGGCTGCGCGAGTTCGAGGCGGCGCGGCTGCGGATCGCGCAGGTCAACGGCTGCCTGTTCTGCCTGGACTTCCGGACCGAGCGCGACGGCGAGAAGGTCGAGGAGGGGTTCCTCGACGCGGTGACCCAGTGGCGCACCACCGACGCGTTCGACGACCGCGCGCGGCTGGCCGCGGAGTACGCCGAGAGGTACGCACTGGACCACCACGGCCTCGACGACGAGTTCTGGTCGCGGATGACCGCGCACTACAGCCAGGCCGAGATCGTCGAACTGACGATGAGCATCGGGGCGTGGCTCGTGTTCGGCCGGCTGAACCGGGTGTTCGGCCTCGACGCGATGTGCGTGCTGCCGAAGATCTGAGCGGCCCGGTCAGAAGTCGGTGGCGATGATCTTCGCGATGTTCCGCTCGGCCAGCGCGGTGATCGTGACGAACGGGTTCACCACCGTCGTGCCGGGGATGAGCGATCCGTCCACCACGTACAGACCGGAGTACCCCTGCAGGCGGCCGTAGTTGTCGGTCGCCCTGTTCAGGATCGCGCCGCCCAGCGGGTGGTAGGTCAGGTGGTCGCCCCAGATCTTGTAGACGCCGAAGAGGTCGGTCCGGTAGATCGTCCCCTCCTTCGAGTTGATCTTGTCGAAGATGGTCTTGGCCGCGGCGATCGAGACCTCCTTCCACGCGGTCTGCCAGCTGAGGTCGACCTTGCTCGTCGACGGGTTCCAGGTGAACTGGGCGCGGTTGGGCGTCCTGGTGATCGAGAGGTAGAACGACGCGTAGGTCTCGATGCCGGTCGGCAGCGGTGCCACCTCGGCGAACGCACCGCCCGCGGCCCAGTTGTCGATGCCGAGCGTCGGGATGGACGACTGGAGGCTGCCGGTCGGGTCCCACAGGTGGTTGGCGCGGCCGCACATCACGTTGCCGTTGTCGCCCCAGCCCTTGCCCACCTCGCCGTTGAGGTTCGGCAGCGCGCCCGTGGCCTTCAGCTTCACCAGGAGCTTGCTCGTGCCGACGCTGCCCGCCGCGAAGAACACCTTCGCCGCGGTCACCTGCTTGGTGGCGATGACGTCACCGGTGGTGTTGAGCTGCTCGACGGTGACGAGGTAGCCGCCGGAGGCCGGCGCGACCGAGGCGACCCGGTGCAGCGGTGAGATGGTGACGCGGCCGGTGGCCCTGATCTTGGGCAGGTAGGTCTTCTGCAGGGACTTCTTGCCGAAGTTGTTGCCGTAGAGGATCTCCCCCGCCAGCGCCGACTTCGTGGCGGTGCCCGCAGCCTCCTGCTCCATGTAGTTCCAGTCGTACACGGTCGGCACGAACACGTACGGGAAGTTCGACCGCTGGGCGTGCTTCCGGCCGACCCGCGCGTACTGGTAGGCGTCGGTGCTCTCGAACCACGCCGACCGCACCAGGCTCGCGCCCAGCTCGGCGTTGGCGCGCGGGTAGAAGGTGCCGTACATCTCGTCGGGGTCGACCGTCGGCAGGATCTCGCCGAAGTTCTCCCGCTTCGGCGTGACGGCCATGCCGCCGTTGACGAGCGAGCCGCCGCCGACACCGCGGCCCTGGTAGACGGTGATCCCGGCGAACTCCTCGGCGTCGAGGACTCCCGTGTACTTCGGGATGTTCTTGTCGATCGGGAAGCCCAGGAAGTTGCTCAGCGGCTGCTTCGTCTTGGTGCGCAGCCAGAACGACCGCTGGTCCGGTGTGGTGGTGTTGGCGAAGATCTTGCCGTCGGCGCCCGGGGTGTCCCAGGCCATGCCCATCTCGACCATCTGCACGTCGATGCCCGCCTGGGCGAGGCGCAGGGCCGTGACGCAGCCGCCGTAGCCGGTGCCGATGACCAGGGCGGGGACGACGGCCGCGTCGGCGATCGAAGTGGACGCTCGGGCGGCGGGAGCGGCGGCACCGAGGGCGGCCGCACCAAGAATAGAACCTGTTCCAGCAAGAAAGGAGCGACGGGAGGGACCGGGTAAACCGTTGTCACACGACGTTGTGTGCTTCATTGTGATCTTCCTCACTGTGAGCGCATGAGAACAAGTTATACCGGCGGTGATAGGTCAAGTCACTACCTGGTCGTCCCGGTTCATTCGCAGAGCGCAGCGCCGGTGGCCGGTCGGCGGGCAACCCGGACGGCCGATCAGGAGCACACGATCCGGGAATGTTCGGACACGCACGGCCGCCCGACAATCGAGCGATGCCGGAGGTATCTGAGGACGGGGACGCCAGAGCGGGCGTCGTGGTGGTGGGCGCGGGGATCGCGGGACTGGCGGCTGCGCGCGCGTTGCGCGACCGGGGCCACCCCGTCACCGTCCTGGAGGCGCGGGACCGGGTCGGAGGGCGGATCTGGACCGACGAGCACGGCGTCGACCTGGGCGCGCACTGGATCCACGGCACGGACGGCAACCCGGTCACCGAACTGGTGGAGGACCTGGGCATCCCGTACAGCTACGTGGGCGGCGACAGCGCGTACACCGGCGGCTTCGACAGCCTCGACCTGTTCGGCACCGACCGGAGCGCGATGGGCCACCGCCACAAGAGCCGCACGCTCGAACTGGCCGACGACGTGCTGCACGAGCTCGAGCAGCGCGCCGCCGCGGCCCGCCGGGACGGGCTGCCCGACGTGCCGCTGGGGTCCGCCGTGCGCGAGGTCCTGGCGCAGCGCGCACTGTCCGCCGAGGACGAACAGGCGGTGCGCTACCACCTCAACGTCGTCCTGCGCGAGGACGCGGCGGAGGACCCGGACAAGCTGTCGTTGCAGCACTGGGAGGAGGGCTACCTCGTCTACGGCTACGGCGACAGCACGCTGCACCAGGGCTACCAGTCCGTTGTGGACGCCCTCGCCGACGGCCTCGACGTCCGGCTGGGACACGTGGTCACGCGGATCGAGCCCGGCCGGGTCACGACCTCGCGGGGCGTGTTCGAAGCGGCCAAGGTGCTCGTGACGCTGCCGCTCGGGGTGCTGAAGGCCTCGACGGTGGAGTTCGCGCCGCCGCTGCCGCGGGACAAGCGGTCGGCGATCGCCCGGCTGGGGTTCGGCACGCTCAACAAGATCGCGCTGCACTACAGCGCACCGTTCTGGCCGCGCGAGCAGTACGTCTTCGGCTACCTGTGCCGCGACACCGACCGGTACCCGACCGTCGTGATCAGCATGTGGAAGTCGCACGGCAAGCCGGTCCTGGTGATGCTGCTCGGCGCGTCGCTCGGCCGCGAGGTGGAGACGTGGTCCCCGGAGGAGGTCTCCGACTACGCGGTCTCGGTGGTGGCGGACCTCTTCGGCCAGGACGCCCCGGCGCCCGTGGAGGTCTCGCGGACCGGCTGGTCGCGCGACCCGTACGCGCTGGGGTCCTACACCTGCATCGGCGTCGGCTCGTCCGCGAAGGACATCGCGACGCTCGCCGAACCGGTCGGCGACGCGCTGTTCTTCGCCGGCGAGGGCACGAACCCGTACCACTGGGGCTGCGTGCACAGCGCCTACGAGTCCGGCCTGCGCGAGGCGGCGCGGATCAGCGGCGACCCGGCGCTGCACACCCCGCCGAGCGCCGGGAGGCCGCGCCGCCAGACCCGCGGCACCGACCGGATGCTGCGGTTCGTGCGGATGAGGATGAACCACCTCACCGAGCCCGAGCTGGCCGCGCGGGTGGAGTGCCTGCGGTCGAGCGCGGACCCGCACGGCGTCCGCCTGTTCGGCACGCTGCAGGACTCCGAGCTCGAGACGCTCGCGTCGATGTTCGACGAGATCCCCTACGCGGCGGGAGATCGGCTCTTCCACGAGGACGACGCGGCGCACGGCGTGTTCCTCGTGGAGCGGGGCGAGGTGGAGGTCGACTTCGGCGGCATCTACGCACGCGCGGTGCTCGGCCCCGGCACGCTGCTCGGCCACTACGACCTGTTCTTCAACGCCCGCACCACGTCCGCGACGGCGGTGGGCGACGTCGCGGTGTTCTACCTCGACCACTACCGGTACCAGAGCTTCCTGTACGCGTTCCCCGAGGTGATGATGCTGATGCTGGCGGACCTCGTGACGCGGTGGGAGCACCTGGAGACGGCCCTGGGAGAGGTGACCCTGCCGGTGGCCCGGCAGGCTCGGGCCGCCGAGAGCGCCGCGCCGGCCGGCGAGCCGTGACCGGGGCGGTCCGGACCTCCCCCGTGCTGGACCGGTCGTTCGCCCGGTCGCTGCTCCGACTGGCCTCTTGATCGCTCCACACGGCAAGGCCAAGGTGAAGAACGTTCAGGTGCCTGAACACCTCGGAAGCCGACGGCGTCAGACGAGGAGAACGATGCGGAAACGCACGACAGTCATCCCCCTGCTGGCCTTGCTGGCCCTGGGCCTGCCCACCCCCGCGACCGCCCAGCCGAACGGCACGGTCACGTCGGGGCAGGCGCGGTTCCAGGTCCTGTCCCCCACCCTCGTGCGAACGGAGTACGCCGGAGACAGCCGCTTCGAGAACGCGGCCACCTACAACGTTGTCAACCGGGGCTTCACGCCGCCCTCCTACACCTCGCGGGTCACGGACGGCTGGCTCGTCATCACCACGTCCGCGCTGACCCTGCGCTACCGGGTCGGGTCCGGCCCGTTCCGCGCGGACAACCTCGAGCTGAAGGCCGGTGGCACGACCGCGTCCCCGTGGCGGCGGGTGGTCTGTGCGACCGGGCAGCTCTGCGAGGCCGAGGACCAGGCGCGCGAGGGCATGCTCGTGCAGGCCGACCACCCCGGCCACACCGGTTCCGGGTTCGTCGCCGGGTTCCAGTACACCAACAACGGCGTCACCTCCACGGTGCGCGCGACCGCCGCGGGCCGGCACCGGGTCGTCGTGCGGTACGCGAACGGCCAGGGCGGCGACGGCAAGCACGAGAACCGCACGCTCGGCCTGAGCGTCGACGGTCAGGCGCCGCGGCAGATCACGCTGGCCCGCGGCAACGACTGGAACGACTGGCGGACGGCCGAGGCCGAGTTCGACCTGGCGGCGGGCGAGCACCGCGTCGCGCTCACCAAGAACGCCGGCGACTCGGGCAATGTCAACGTTGACAGCATCGCCCTGCTGACCGCCGGCCAGGCCTACCCGAGCGTCAAGGCCACCGACGAGTGCCGCTTCGGCACCAGCTGCGACGCCGAGAACGGCGTGCTCAGCGGCGCGGCGAAGATCGCGGACGAGCACGCGGGCTACGCGGGCACCGGGTTCGTGGCCGAGCTGGTCGGCGGCACGAAGCTGGTCCAGCGCGTGACCAGCGTGCCCTCCGCCGGCACCTACCCGGTCGTGCTGCGCTACGCCAACGGCACCGGTGGCGACGGCAAGTACGAGCCGCGGACCGTGCTGGTCAACGGGCAGCAGCACACCCTGCCCACCACGGCGAACTGGGCGACGTGGGGCACCGCGACGCTCCAGGTCCCGCTGCCCGCGGGCTCGTCCGATCTCACGGTCACCTGCCCGGCGGCCGGCTGCCACGTCAACCTCGACACGATCGGGGTCAACACCTCCACGCAGCACCTGGCGCTCGGCGGCTACCGGCGTTCGCTGGACGGCTACAACGGCGACAACGGCGATCCCCGCCTCTACCCCGGCCTGCTCTACCGCGACGGCTGGTTCATGCTCGACGACACGCCTTCGGCGCTGCGCGACGGGACGCTGCGGGCGAACAAGGGCGCGCAGCCGTACCAGGACGGGTACGTGTTCGGCTACGGCCAGAACTACAAGACCGCGCTGGGCGACCTCGCGGCGTTGACCGGCGGGCCGAAGCTGTTGCCGCGCTGGGCCTACGGCGTCTGGTACTCGGAGTACATCGACCGGACCGCGGCGGACTTCCGCGACCGGATCCTGCCCGCGTTCCGCCAGAACGGCGTGCCGCTGGACGTCCTCGTCGTCGACACGGACTTCAAGGCGCACAACCTGTGGAACGGCTGGCGGATGGACCAGAACAAGTTCCCCGACCCGCAGGGGTTCCTGGACTGGGCGCACGCCGAGGGCCTGCACAGCACGCTCAACATCCACCCGAGCATCCAGGGCGACGACCCGGACTTCGCGAAGGCGCAGGCCACCGCGAAGGGCAAGCTCGCGAAGACCGGCACCCGCGACGGCGTGGACAACTACAGCTTCGACTGGGGCGACCCGGACCAGCTGCGCGCGTACGTGGAGCTGCACGGCAAGATGCCCACCGACTTCTGGTGGCTCGACTGGTGCTGCGACGCCTCGGGTTCGTCGAAACGCGGCGTCACGCCGGACACCTGGATCAACGAGCAGTACGCCAAGATGGGCGCGTTCGCGTTCTCCCGCGGCTTCGGTTCGCTGCAGGCCGGCGGGTACAGCGGCGGCGGCGCGCTGCCGACGGGCCCGTGGGCGGAGAAGCGCACCACGCTGCACTTCACCGGTGACACGTCCACGACGTGGAGCACGATGAAGGGCACGATCGCGTACACGTCCAACGAGGGCGTCTCGACGGGCATGTCGAACATCAGCCACGACATCGGCGGTCACAACGACACCACCGGCATCCGCGGCTCGGAGCAGTACCTCGACAACGGCCAGCTCCGCTGGACCACCAAGATGCCGGACGACATGTACGCGCGGTGGGTGCAGCTCGGTGCGTTCCAGCCGATCACGCGCCTGCACAGCAACCACAGCGACCGCCTGCCGTGGCAGTACGGCGCGGCGGCGAACGCGTCGGCGACGAAGTTCCTGAACCTGCGCGAGCGCCTGGTGCCGTACCTCTACTCGCTGGCGGAGCAGGCGAACCGCACCGGCGTGCCGATGGTGCGGCCTGCCTACCTGGAGTACCCGGGCAGCCCGGAGGCGTACTCCACGGTGGACAGCCAGTTCCTGCTGGGCCAGGACATGCTGGTGGCGCCGATCACCACGCCCGGCACCACGGCGTCGACGCGGGTCTGGTTCCCGCCCGGCCAGTGGACGGACTACTTCACCGGCCAGGTCTACCAGGGCAACACCTGGGCGACCGTGAGCGCGGGCCTGGACACCATGCCGGTGTTCCTGCGCTCGGGCGGCGTGCTGGTGGAACGCACCGGCAACGTCACCAACGACGCCCAGAACAAGACCGACGCGCTGACCGTGCACGTGACGGCCGGGGCCAAGGGCGAGTTCTCGCTCTACGAGGACGGCGGCAAGAAGCTGTCGTCCCGCACGCGGATCGTGCAGGACGGCGACAAGGTCACCGTGCACCCGGCCAAGGGCTGGTTCCCCGGCAAGGTGTCCAAACGGGACTGGACCGTGGTGGTGCACAACGCGGACGGCACGACCAGGACCGTGAAGGCCACGGCCAAGTCGGCATTGCAGAAGCTGGTGGTCCGCATCTAGCGAACTCCGTCCGGTCGCGGCTGCTGCGCGAGGTCTGCG
>NZ_JBHXCW010000180.1:0-16321 GCF_042725365.1 Lentzea sp. NPDC060358
GCCGAAGGTGGTGGCCACGGTGGCGGAGAGCGCACCACCAGCGGACCGTACAGACCGTTGCGCACCCCGGCCGTGCCGTGGTCGGTGCCCACCGTGTGATCGTGATACTGCCCGTTGAACCCGATGTCCACCGACTTGCCCGGCTCGACGCGGCCGTTCCACGACATGCTCGTCGCCGTCACGTCGCGGCCGGTCTGGCTCCACGTCGCCGACCACCCGTTGGTGACCCGCTGCGTGCCGGGAAGCGCGAAGGCGAGCTTCCAGTCGGCCCACGCGGACTTGCCGGTGTTGGTGATCTTGACCTGGGCCGACAGGCCGTCCTGCCAGCGGCCCGCGGTGAAGCCGACCTCGCAGTCGGAGGTGGGGACGGGGGTGGTGTTGCCCGCCTTCTCCGCCGCCCAGCCCGACACCCAGGCCAGCGCGGAGTTCCAGTTGACCGCCACCTCGTTCACCGAGTAGGCGCCGATGTCGTCCACCCAGCACTTCTGCTGCGGGCAGCCGGCGAGCAGCCGCTGCACCACCGGGTCCTGCAGTCCGCTGTTCGGGCCGCCGGACAGCGATCCGGGCGGCGCGATCGGCAGCGTCGGGTCGTTCTGGTGGGCCCAGAAGCGGTGGTGCACGTTGCGCACGGCCTGGTCGCCGTAGCCCGCCACGTACGACGTGCTGAGCGGGTTGCGGCCGAGCAGGTAGTGCAGCGCCTCGAACACGCCGTCGCGGTACTTCGCGGCACCGGTGAAGTCGTGGGCGAGGGCCAGCACCGTGGCGTTGTTCAGGACCGTCGAGTTCGAGCCCCACACGTAGCCGGCCGTGCTGTTGTCGTACGGCGTGGCGTAGCCCATCGACGACATCGCGGCCAGGTGCTGGTCCGCGACGGTGGCGAACGCCGTCTTGATCGCCGCGACGTCCGCCGCGGGCAGGCCGTTGGGCACCAGCGCCAGCGTGATGTCGCCCAGCGGGGCCGTTCCGCCCCAGTAGAAACCACCGCGGTTGAGCGAGGCAGCCTTGTAGTGCGGCGACGCGGTCACGTCCGTGCGGTAGGCGGCGTCACCGGTGGTCGCGTACAGCTCCGAGGCGGCCCAGTAGAACTCGTCGTTCACGGTGTCGTCGTTGTACGCGCCGCCGCCCGTGCCGTCGTTCGGGTCGGCGAGCTTGGCCGGGTTGGCCTTCGCGGCCGTGTACGCCTTGCGGGCGGCCGAGAGCAGCGTGGCCGAGTACGGCGCGTCGATCGTCTTCCACAGCCGCGACGCCTGCGCGGCCACCGCGGCCAGGTTCAGCGTCGCGGCGGTGCTCGTGGCGGACAGCCGGCGCGGCTGGTCGTCCAGTTCGGGACGGGTGGGCAGCGCGGTCCAGTTGGCGTCGTGGATCTTGTGGTGCGCCATGCCGTCGGGCGCCTGCATCTTCAGCAGGAAGTCGACCTCCCAGCGCGCCTCGTCGAGCAGGTCCGGCACGCCGTTGGCCTTCTCGGGGATGTTCAGCGCGCCGTCGCGGTAGGCGGAGGCGTCGCCGACGCGGGAGGCGCGCTCGTAGGCGTTGAGGAGCTGCCACGTCGCGATGCCGCCGTTGACCACGTACTTGCCGTGGTCACCCGCGTCGTACCAGCCGCCGCGCACGTCGAGCGTGTAGCCGCAGGCGAGGTCGGCGCGGCAGGGCACGTTGTTGTCGCCCTGGTTCGGCGCGACGTTGACGTGCCCGGCCGGGCGCGCGTACTCGGTGCCGACGTACTGCGCGTCGATCGGCGTTCCGCTGCGCTGGTGGTAGAAGAACGCGAGCGAGTCGTAGCGCAGCTTCTTGAACGCGTCGGCCGAGATGTCGAACGGGTAGCTGCTGTCCGCGCCCACGCTCAGCGTGTAGCCGGTGCCGGGCGTGTCGTAGGACGAGAAGTCGATCAGGTGCACCGGGTCGCCGGACGTCGCGTCCGCACCCTTCGGCACCGACTGCCCGGACGCCACCGCCGCGCCCGCGGAGTTCTTGAGCGTCCACGTCTGCGGCGTGGTCGCCGAGGACACGAGCGTCGCGCGCTTGGGCAGGCCCGGCGCGTACGCCACCAGGTCGACCTGGACCTTCTTGGTGGGGTTGGGGTTCACGCCGCCGGGGGGCTTGACGCCGCCGACCAGCGAGACGTTGTCCACGCAGATCGTGTTGTCGAAGCTCTGGCCGCCCAGCTGGAACGCCACCTGGCCGTTGCCGGCGTCCGGGAAGTCCAAAGTGGACGTGAACGAGAAGGTGAAGCGCTGCTTGGTGGTGGAGAGCGAGAACTGCTGGCTCGCGATCCCGCGGTACGGGCTCACGCTCTCGCCGGCGGCAGCGGTGACCGGCTGGGCCGTCGTGGCGCGCGCGTCGAACGAGAACGTGTAGGACTGGCCGCTCTCGAACGGCACGCCGTTCTGGCCGACCAGCGCGTCCCAGGGGTTCGTCGTGCCCCCGGTCACCGACGCGCACAGCTCGCCGCCGGTCACTCGGTTCGTCACTCCGGCCCCGGCCCACCAGGGGTCGGCGGTGCCGTTGTCGAACCCTCCGTTGAGCACGCGTTCGTAGTCCGCCGCGGCGGCCGCGGGCGTCACCCCGATGAGTGCCACGAGCAGGGTCGCGGCGAGCAGGCGTGGGGGTTGCGATCTCATGGTCTTGAGGTTCTCCGTCCTCGTCGACGGTGGTTCTGGGAGCGCTCCCAGGCGACCGTAGGCGGAGTCCGGTGGCAGCTACAAGAGCCGGTCGCCGTCCGGCGGCATTCGACGGGCCCTTCGACGGTCGATTCGATTCGAAGACCGGCGCGGGTCAGGCCAGGAGCCGGTCGACGAGGTCGCGCCACGCGGCCTCGACCCGGTCGAGTGGCACGCCCTCCTGGTGGACGAGGTGGTCGACCAGCACGACGTCCACCGCGGACAGCAGCGTGTGCGCCACGAGTCCCGCGTCCGCGTCGGGCAGGGCGGCGCGCAGCAGCACGACCACGTGCCGGTGGCGCAACTGGCGGGCCGGGACGGTGAACCGGCGTTCGGGCGACGGCTCGGCCGCCAGGTAGAGGTCGCGGTGGGCGTGTTCGTGGCGCAGCAGGGCCGGTCCGAACGCCCGCAGGCGCGTCGCCGCGTCCGCGTCCGGCCCGAGCGGGGCGGGACCGCTGAGGAACGCCTCCTGGAACTGCCGCTCCGACCGGTCGAGCAGGGCCTGCAGCAGCCCGTTGCGGTCGCCGAACCGCCGCGACACGGTGCCCTTGCCGACCCCGGCCGCCGCGGCGACCGTCTCCATCGTGATCGCCGCCGCGCCGCGCTCGCCCGCCAGCCGGGCCGCGGCGTCGAGCAGCAACGCCCGGTTGCGCACGGCGTCCGCGCGCAGCTGCCTGTCCGGTCCCGCGAGGGGGAGCGGTGTGCTGTCGATCACTTCGGCAGCCTAACCGGAAGACAACCGGGCCGCGTCCCGTTTAGTGCAGTAGTTCACCGAAGCCTCACCCTGGGAGACACACCATGGCCGTCCGCATCCTCACGCTCGTCGGCAGCCTCCGCTCCGGTTCGCACAACCGCAGGCTCGCCGAGGCCGCGGTCCAGATCGCGCCGGAGCACGTCGAGGTCGGCGTGTTCGAGGGCCTGGACACCGTGCCGTTCTACAACGAGGACATCGACGTCGAGGGCACCGTCCCCGCCGCCGCGACCCGGCTGCGCGAGGCCGCCGGCGACGCCGACGCCGTCCTGCTGGTCTCGCCCGAGTACAACGGCACCATCCCCGCCGTGCTGAAGAACGCCATCGACTGGCTGTCCCGCCCCTACGGTGCCGGTGCCCTGAACGGCAAGCCGGTCGCCGTCGTGGGCACCGCGTTCGGCCAGTACGGCGGCGTGTGGGCGCAGGACGAGGCCCGCAAGGCCGTCAAGATCGCCGGCGCCGACGTGGCCGAGGACCTGACCCTGTCGATCCCGGCCTCCGTGGTCCGCTTCGCCGAGCTGCACCCGGTCGACGACCCCGAGGTCACCGAGAAGCTGGCCGGCGTGCTCGAGGGCCTGGCGTCGCGCGCGAGCGCCACCGCGTCCGTCTGATCCGGTACGGGAACGGGCCCGTCCCGCACCTGCGGGGCGGGCCCGTCACGCGCTCCCGCGGCGCACCAGCGAGGTCGGCAGCAGGATCGACTGCGGCAGCTTCTCCTCGCCACCCAGCTCGGCCAGCAGGCGCCACGTCATCGTGCGGCCGAGCTGCTCGACGTCCTGCCGCACCGTCGTGAGCGACGGGGTCGCGGTGGAGGCGAGCACCGAGTCGTCGAACCCCACCACCGCCACGTCCTCCGGGATCCGGTACCCCTTCGCCTGCAGCACCCGCAGCGCGCCCACCGCCATGATGTCCGCGGCCACGAAGACCGCGTCGAGGTCCGGTGCGCGGCGCAGCAGCTCCTCCATCGCGAGCGCGCCGCTGTCGGGCGTGAAGTCGCTGTGCACCACCAGGTCTACGGGCATGCCGTGCTCGGCCAGGCCGCACCGCCAGCCGCTGAGCCGGTCCATGCCCACGGCCATGTCGCGCGGGCCCGCGATGGTGGCGATCTTCTGGCGGCCCAGCGAGATCAGGAACCGCACGGCACCGAGCGAGCCGTTGAAGTTGTCCGAGTCGACGAACGGGGCCCCGCCGCCCGCGAGCGGCCGGCCGCCCGAGACGACGGGCAGCCCCGTCTCGTGGAGCGTGCGCGGCAGCGGGTCCTCGCCGTGCAGGCTCACGACCAGGGCGCCGTCGACGTGTCCGCCGGTGAGGTAGGCGACCTGGTCCTCGCCGTCGAGCGGCTGGTTCATCATCAGCAGGAGCTGCACGTGCCGTCCGGCGAGCTCGGCGTGCACCCCGCGCAGGATCCCCGCGAAGAACGGGTCCGCGAGCACGCGGCTGCCCTGCTCGGAGATCACCAGCGCGATGGCGTTCGCCTTGCTGCCCGCCAGGGTGCGGGCGGCGTGGTTCGGGCTGTACCCGAGCATCGCGATCGCGCGGTGCACCGCCTGGCGGGACCGCTCGCTCACGTACTTCTCGCCGTTGATCACCCTGGAGACGGTCGACTTCGACACCCCGGCCACGCGCGCGACCTCCTCGATGCGCGGGCCGGGGCGCCGACTCCTGCCTTCCGTCATGAGACGGAGACCAGCGCGTTGTCGCGCGCCACCCGGCTGTACCACCTCGCACTCATCTTCGGGGTGCGGACCTGCGTGTCGTAGTCCACGTGGACGATGCCGAACCGCTTCGCGTACCCCTCGGCCCACTCGAAGTTGTCCAGCAGCGACCAGCAGAAGTAGCCGCGCAGGTCGACCCCGGCCATGATCGCCGTGTGCGCGGCGCGCAGGTGCGAGGCGATGAAGCCGGTGCGGTCCACGTCGTCGATCGCGCCGTTGCCGGAGAAGTCGTCGCGGAACGCGGCGCCGTTCTCGGTGATGTAGAGCGGCAGCTTCGGGTAGTCGTGGTGCACCCGCAGCAGCACGGACGTGAGCCCGTCCGGGCGGACCTCCCAGCCCATGTCGGTCATCGGCGCGTCACGGGGCGGGAACGACGCCTGCTGCACGCCCACCCACGGCGACGGGCCGGGCTCGCTGCCGTTGGCCGACGAGCTGACGTAGTGCTCGGTGTAGTAGTTGACGCCGAGCATGTCCATCGGGCCGGAGATGACGTCGAGGTCGCCGTCGCGGATGTGCTCGCTGAAGCCGAACGGCTCCAGGTCCGCGAGGACGTCGGCCGGGTACTCGCCGCGCAGCAGCGGGTCCAGGAAGATCCGCTGCTGCAGGCCGTCGAGCCGGCGCGCCACGTCGAGGTCCGCGGGGTCGCGCGGGTCGACGGGGATGATCGGGTACATGTTGAGCGTGATGCCGACCTTGGCACCCGGCGAGGCCGCGCGGATCGTGTCGTTCGCGAGCCCGTGGCCCAGCAGCAGGTGGTGCACCGCGGCGACGGCGGCGCGGGGCTCCGTGCGCCCCGGCGCGTGCACGCCGGCCGCGTAGCCGAGGAACGCCGAGCACCACGGCTCGTTCAGCGTCGTCCAGGCGTCGACGCGGTCGCCGAGCGCCTCGACGGTCGCGGCGGCGTAGTCGGCGAAGCGGAACGCGGTGTCGCGGTTCGCCCAGCCGCCCTTCGCCTCCAGCGCCTGCGGGAGGTCCCAGTGGTACAGCGTCGGCCACGGCGTGATGTCGTGCTCGCGCAACGTGTCGATCAGCCGCTTGTAGAAGTCGAGACCCTTCTGGTTGACCTCGCCGCCGTCGGGCCGCACGCGCGGCCAGGCGATCGAGAACCGGTAGGCCTGCAGGCCCAGGTCCGCCATCATGGCGACGTCCTGCTCGAACCGCCGGTAGTGGTCGGCGGCGGGTTCACCGCAGTCGCCGCCCACCACCTTGCCGGGTTGCCGGCAGAACTCGTCCCAGATGGAGTCGGTGCGGCCGTCCGCGTCGGTCGCCCCCTCCACCTGGAACGCCGCGGTCGCGGATCCCCACAGAAAACCCTGTGGGAAAACAATGTTCTCCATTTTCACCCCTTGACGGCGCCCTGCATGACACCGGCGACGATCTGCCGCCCGAGTACGAGGAAGACGATGAGCACCGGAATCGTCGCGAGCGTCGTTCCGGCGAGGACGAGCGAGTAGTCGACGTAGTAGCCGCTCTGCAGCTTCTCCAGGGCGACCTGGAGCGTCGGGTTGTCGGCGTTGAGGACGACCAACGGCCAGAGGAAGTCGTTCCAGGACTGCATGAACGTGAACACGCCCAGCATCGCGGCAGCCGGGCGGGCCGCGGGCAGTGCGACGTGCCAGAAGGTCCGCCACAGGCTGCAGCCGTCCATGCGCGCCGCCTCGACGAGTTCGTCGGGGATGGCGTCGAGGAGGTACTGCCGCATCCAGAACACGCCGAACGCGGTGACGAGGTTCGGCACGATCACGGCCTCCATCTCGCCGGCCCAGCCGAACTCGGCCATCGCCATGTAGAGCGGGATGATGCCGAGCTGGGTGGGCACCGCCAGGGTGGCCACGACGAACAGGAACAGCACGCCGCGGCCGCGGAACCGCAGCTTGGCGAAGGCGAACCCGGCCAGTGTCGACAGCAGCACCACCGACAGCGTCACCGTGCCGGAGACGACGAAGCTGTTGCCCAGCGCCTTCCAGAACGGGATGGTGTCGAACACCCGCATGGCGTTGCTGAAGAAGTTCCCGCCCGGCACGAGCGTGAAGTCACCGGTCAGCACCGAGTTGTCGCGGCTCGCGACCAGGTAGGACCAGTAGAACGGGAACGCCGAGCCGAGCACGAACGCGCCGAGGAGTCCGTAGATCAGGAAGGAAGGCCTGCGAGTCGTCATCGAACGGCCTTCCTGGTGATGAAGAAGTTGAGCGCGGCGACGCCGATCACGATCAGGAACAGCACCCACGCGATCGCGGACGCGTAGCCGAGGTCGAGACCCTGGAACGCCGACTGGTACAGGTAGAGCACGACGGTCTGGTACTGGTGCTCCGCACCGCCGCCGCTGCCGCCCGAGGGTTCGAACAGCTTCGGCTCGGTGAAGATCTGCAGACCGCCGATGGTCGAGGTGATGATCACGAAGATCAGCGTCGGCTTGAGCATCGGGAGCGTGATGCTGAAGAACTGCCGCAGCGCGCTCGCGCCGTCCACCAGCGCCGCCTCGTAGACGTCCCGCGGGATCGCCTGCATCGCGGCGAGGACGATCAGCGCGTTGTAGCCGGTCCACCGCCAGTTGACCATCGACGCGATGGCGACGTGGCTGCCGAAGGTGCTGGCCTGCCAGTCGATCGGGCTGATGCCCAGCAGCCCGAGCACGTCGTTCACCAGGCCGTACTGCGGGCCGAACAGGTTGCCGAAGATGATCGTCAACGCGACGAGCGAGGCGACGTAGGGCAGCAGCACACCCATCCGCCAGCCGGTGCGGGCCCGCAGGTTGGCGTTGAGCAGCGCCGCGATGACCACGGCGACGACGATCTGCGGGACGCTCGAGAGCAGGAAGATGCTGAACGTGTTGAACAGCGCGTTCCAGAACTGGTCGTCCTCGAAGAGCGTCCGGTAGTTCTCCAGCCCGATGAACGCCGGGTCGTCCGCCCCGACCTCCCAGTCGAACAGCGACACGTAGGCCGTGTAGAGCAGGGGGAACAACCCGATCGCGCCGAACAGCACGAAGAACGGCGCGACGAAGAGGTACGGCGAGAACTTGGTGTCCAGGTTGGACAGCCGGTACCGCCGCGGAGGCCGCGGGCGAGCCTCCTGCGCTCGCCCGCGGTCCACCTCGGAGAGAGTGGCCGTCACTACTTGGCCGCCTTCTGCGCACCCTCGACGGCGGCCTTCCAGGCTTCATCGGAGCTCTTGCCCTGCTCGACCGACAGCAGCGCCGGGCTGAACACGGTCTCCTGGATCTGGCCGTCGGCCGGGCCCTTGTACTGCGCGGCCTTGATCTTCTTGGCCTGCGTGGCGAACAGCGCGCCGGCCTTCACGTCACCGAAGTAGGCGTTGGTCTGCTCCAGCAGCTCGGGCGCGTCGAGCGCCTTGACCTGGCTGGGGAAGGTGCCCTTCGCCTTGAACGCCTTGATCTGCTGCTCGGGAGAGGTCAGCCAGGCGGCGAGCTCGGCGGCCTTCTGCGCGTTCTTGCTCTGCTTCGGCACGGTCAGGTACGAACCGCCCCAGTTGCCGCCACCGTTCGGGAACGCGTCGGTGACCGCCCACTTGCCCTTGTTCTCGGGACCCGCCTGCGACTCGACCACGCCGAGCATCCACGACGGGCAGGTCTTCGTGGCGAACTTGCCGAGCTTGAAGCCGGTGTTCCACTCGTTGCTGAACGCGCCGAGCCGCGCCGACTGTCCCTTGGCGACGGCCTGCGTCACCGTGGTCCAGTTCTTCTTGATGTCGGCGTTGGTGTCGACGACCAGCTTGTCGGACTTGTCGTAGTAGCCCGTCTCCAGCTGGTTGTGCATCGCGTTGTAGACCTGCGCGGCGCTGTCGAACCAGCCCACGCCGGGCGACTTGGCGATGAACTGGTCACCCGCGGCGAAGTAGCTGTCCCACGTGGCGAAGAGCGCCTTGACGCCCTCCGGGTCGGACGGCAGACCGGCCGCGGCGAAGAGGTCCTTGCGGTAGCACATGGCCAGCGGACCGATGTCGGTGCCGTAGCCGATGAGCTTGCCGTCCTTGGTCGTGATCGCGTCGGTCTTCCACTGCAGCCAGCGGTTGTCCTCGATCTTCGGCCCGATCTCCTTGAGGTCGTTGAACTGGCCGGACTTCGACATGACCTGGCTGAGGTAGCCCTCTTCGACGCCCTCGATGTCGGCGAGGCCGGAACCGGCGCCGAGCTTGGTGAACAGGTTCTGGTGGTGGGGCTGGCCCTGGCCGGTCTTGCGCTGCGTGATCTTGATGTCCGGGTGAGCGGCTTCGTACTCCTTGAACAGGTCTTCGTAGCCGAACTCGTTGAACGTGGCGATCGTCAGCTCGGTCTTGCCGTCTGCCGACTGACCGGCCCCGCCTGATCCGCACGCTGACGTGGCTGCGGCGGACACGGCGGCACAGATCAGCACGCTGACCCAACGGTGTCGCACGGGAGAACTCCTCTGGTCTCGGCGGCGGGTTCTGGGAGCGCTCCCAGATGCGGAGGAGTGTCGTACTGGCTTCGAACGTGTGTCAAGACACACTCCGGGGTACTCCAGTTGATTGCGGGCTGCGGAAACCGGGTGACCTCGACATTCATGGTCCAGGTCACAGTTGTGAAACCTGGGAGCGTTCCCGGAAACATGACCTTTGGGTTAACAGTGCGTGCCGGGGTCGGCACGCAGAGCGCCAGACTCGCGGGGCCGGGACGACGAGGTCCGTGCGCGCCAAGCGAAAGCGGGGGGACGGCTTTCCGGGGGTGGCGCGGGTGGTGCTCGCGGGTGTGCGGGAGGAGCCGAACGGCTCTGTCCGATGGTTGTCCGGTGGTTGTCCGGTTCGGGTGGTGGCCGGGTGGTTCGGTGGCGTGAATCGGCGGATCGGGTGGATCTGGCGGCGTGAGCCAGTGGCCTGGGTGGTGCCCAGGTGGATCTGGGCGGCCGGTTCAGGCGCTCGTGCGCGAGCCGGCCTGGCTCGGGTGCTTTGCCGGCTCGGGTGCTGTCGCGCCTCGCCTGAGCTGCCCAACTCGGGCGCCGTCGTGCCGCACACCCCGCCTGAACCCGGCTTCCGGCCGCCCCCGGCGCCACACCGCCCCGACCCCGGGGCGGTCACGAGCCGCGGCCGGGCTCAGGCGCTCTCGCGCCGCACGAGCGAGGTCGGCAGCAGCAGCGACGGCGGCAGGCCGTCCTCGCCCGCCAGCTCGCCCAGCAGCCGCCACGTCATCGTGCGGCCGAGCTGCTCGACGTCCTGCCGGACCGTGGTGAGGGGCGGGGTCGCGGTGGAGGCGAGCAGCGAGTCGTCGAACCCGACCACCGCCACGTCCTGCGGCACGCGCCGGCCGCGGGCGTGCAGCACCTGCAGCACGCCCAGGGCGATGATGTCCGCCGCGACGAAGACGGCATCGATGTCAGGGGCCCTGTCCAGCAGTTCCTCCATCGCGCGGGCGCCGCTCTCCGGGGTGAAGTCGGCCTCCGCGACGAGGTCCGCGGCGAGCCTCGCCTCGCCCAGGCCGCGGCGCCAGCCGCTCAGCCGGTCCAGGCCCGCCGCCATGTCGCGCGGGCCCGCGACGGTCGCGATCCTGTCGCGGCCCAGCGAGACGAGGTGCCGCACGGCGTCCAGGCCGCCGGTGAAGTTGTCCGAGTCGACGAACGGGACCGACGTCGTCGCGAGCGGGCGGCCGCCCACGACCACCGGCAGGCCGATCTCCTGCAACCGGCGCGGCAGCGGGTCGTCGCCGTGCAGGCTCACGAGCAGCGCACCGTCCACGTGGCCGCCCGCCAGGTAGGTGAGGAGGTCGTCGTGGTCCTCCGGGCGGCTCAGCATCAGCAGCAGCTGCATGTGGTGCCCGGCCAGTTCGGCGTGGACGCCGCGCAGCACGCCCGCGAAGAACGGGTCGCCGAGGACGCGGCCGCTCTGCTCGGAGACGATCAGCGCGATCGCGTTGGCCTTGCTGCCCGCGAGCGAGCGCGCCGCCTGGTTCGGGCTGTACCTCAGATGGGTGATCGCGGTGTGCACGGCGTCGCGCGCCTTGGCGCTCACGTACTGCTCGCCGTTGATCACGCGGGAGACCGTCGACTTCGAGACGCCGGCCATCCGTGCGACCTCCTCGATGCGAGGGCCTGGCCGGCGGTGCCGGTCGATCTCCGTCATGCGCTCATCGTAGAGCTGTGAGAGCGCGTTCCCGGCACGCCGCTGTACCGGGAACGCGGCTGGGGTCGGCGCGGGACGCCTGAGCGCGCAGAACGTCCCGCCCCGAAGCTGTCAGGGCTCGGCGCCCCACACGAGGGCGCCGCCGGTGTGGGCGGTGACCCTGTCGAAGTCGGTGAGGGAGGCGCTCACGCGGTAGCTGTGGTCGCCGGACTGGTCGAAAGTGGACCAATCGGACTTCGCGGTCCTCACCTGGATCTCGCCGGTGCTCGCCCCCGCGGCGAGGCTGCCGGAGCTGAACGACACCTCGAGGTAGGCGTCGGCGCCCGTGCGCGCGGTGGTGAGCTTCACCACCCGCACTTGCACACCCGCGCAGCCCATCTGCGCCCAGTCGCACCACACCTGGTAGGTGGGTGATGGCGCGTCGCCGGTGAACCAGTACCGGATCGTGGTACTGCTGAGGCTGACCGGCGCCGTGCCGCGGTTGGTCAGCTGGAGGGTGGCGCCGATCTGGTTCGTCGTGGCCGCGCCGGTGCCCTTGTGCTGCACCGCCAGGGTGCCGCTCGCGCCGGGGAGGGTGCGGACGGCGACCGCGGGGCTCAGGGCCGAGACGTTGCCCGCGGCGTCCTTGGCGCGCACCGCGAACGAGTACGCCGTGTCGGGCGTCAGGCCGGTGAGCTGGAGGCTCGTGGTGGCCGACGAACCGGCGACCGCGCTGCCGTTGAGCACCTCGTAGCCCGCCACCCCGACGTTGTCGGTCGAGGCCGTCCAGCTCAGCGCGACGCCCGTGCTGGACGCGGTCCCGGCCGTCAGTCCACTCGGGACCGACGGCGGCTGGCTGTCGTCGACCCCGCCGCCCGGCTCCGCGCCCCAGACCGTCCGCCCGTCCTGGCGCAGCACGACCCGGTCGGTCTGCACCACGGTGTTGCCGGTGCCGAGGCCGGTGTGGGACCAGTCGTTGGACGGGTCCCAGGTGCCCGCGCTGGTGATCCGGAACTGGACCTCCTTGCGGAACGCGGACTGCCCGGCCGGGGCGACGCCGGTGCACGGGATCTCCACGTAGTACACCGAACCGCGGTACTGCGCCGGCGCGCTCGCCGCGCCGCACTGGTTGTAGTTCGTGGTGACGCTGATCTGGCTCGGGGTGGTGGCGCCGTCAAGGGTGAAGAAGTAGCGCAGGGAGCCGTTGAACGTCCGCGCGGGCCACGCGCTCTTGTTCAGCACGAACGCCTTGACCTCGGTGAACTGGGCGGCGCTCTGGTTCACCGACGCCTGCACGGTGAGCTCGGGCCCGTCCGGCGTCTCGGCCACGGGGAAGTTCGTCAGCGCCGTGCCGCCGTACTCCCCGTGCAGCCGGGCCAGCGCGCTGGTGAAGCCCGCGTTGTAGTCGAGCGCGACCTCGTTCATCACGTAGTCGCTGCGGCTGTCGGTGTAGGCGTCGTTGTTGGTGCTGGGACCGCCGACCAGCGCACCGTAGAGCACGTGCCGGCTCACGGCGGGCTCCTGGATGCTGTCGGCCCACGAGCCGTGCGCGGTGCGGTGGTGCGGGTTGCGCGGGGGATTGGTGCCGAAACCGACGACGTAGCTGGCGCCCCGCGGGTTGTCGCCGAGCGCGTAGTTGATCTGGCGCACGCCGAAGTCGTGGTAGGTCTTGGCGCGCGCACTGTCCCGCGTGGACAGCCAGTCGGAGTAGGTCAGCGCGGCGAACGCCGTGTTGGCCGCGTACCGCAGCGATCCCCAGCTGTCGAGCACCGCCTGGCCGCCGGGGGAGTAGCGCACCCGGTTGCCGTTGTAGCCGGTCGTCCAGAAGTCGAGCCACCGGTTGGCGTCGGTGACGTAGGTCTGCTCGCCGGTGAGCTTGGCCATCAGCACGTAGGCGCCGTAGGACTTGTCGTCCCACGCGATGGTCCACTTGTAGGAGCGCTCGGTGCTCTGCTGCTCGGTGCTGAGCTTCAGGTACTCGGTCTTGGCCTTGGTCAGGTAGCTCGCGTCGCCGGTGGCGCGGTGCAGCCAGATGGCGCCCCACACCAGCTCGTCCTGGTAGCCGCTCCACGAGTTGTAGTAGCTCGCGGCGTCGGTGATGCACGAGCTGTACTTGCCGCGGTAGGTGTCGGCGAACGAGTAGAGCTGCTTGGCGTGCGTGAGCAGGGTGGCCGCGTACGTCGGGTCGGTGTCCTTGAAGACCATCGACGCCGACGCCATCGCCGCCGCGTACTCGCCCGCGAGGTCGGAACCGGGACAGGAAGCGTCCACTTTGTACGAAGGACGGGCCATCGGCATGACCTCCGCCGAACCCCACCACGCGTGGTCGGGGTTGCCCGCGCCGACCTGCCCGTAGACGACGTTGGGGGACGGGTGCGCCTTGATGATCCAGTCGGTGCCGTGCCGCAGGTTCGCCAGCAGGTGGGGGAGCTGGCCCGAGCTCGCGTACGCGCTCCGGTTCTCCACGGCGCCCCAGGCGAGCATCGACATGCTGAACGCGAAGGGCAGCCCGAACTTCACGTGGTCGCCCGCGTCGTAGAACCCGCCGGACAGGTCGAGCCCGGCGTCCGACCCGTCGCGCAGCGCGGAGTCCGCCCGCCAGCTCACCCGGTTGGTCTCGGTGAGGTCCCCCGAGCGCTGGGCGTCGTAGAACCAGATCGACTTCTGCAGCGCCTCCGCGTAGTTGAACGCGGGCGCGGCCGCCGACGGTGACACCAGCGGGCCGGACAGCGCCGCGAGCACCGCGGCGAGAACGACCGGCACAGCTCTCGACATGCGCACGTGAGCCTCCGATGACTGCGGTTCCCACTCGACTGGGAGCGCTCCCAGAAATCGGACTGTAACGGTCACGAAGCGAAAAGCGCGCCGCTTGTTCGACAATTCGACACAATTGCACGGGGCGCAACGAGATCCTCGACCCCGGATCGACCACCGTTCGACGACGCCGACCGCCGATTCGACGCGTTCTTCCTGCGGCACAAGGGGCTGGCTACAGTGCCGAGCGACCTGGGAACGTTCCCAGGACGTGGAGGTGGATCATGAGCGGACGGCGCGGCGCGGCGCTGTTGGCGGCTTTCGTCTCGGTGGCGGCGAGCATCGGGTTCGCGGTCACGGCCCCGGCGGCGGCAGCGGCGGGGTGCAAGGTCGACTACGCGGTACCGAGCCAGTGGCAGGGCGGGTTCACCGCGAGCGTGGCGGTGACCAACCTCGGTGACCGGGTCGACGGCTGGCGGCTCACCTGGACGTGGCCGTCGGGCCAGCAGGTGACCCAGGCCTGGAACGCGACGGTCACGTCGTCGGGCGCCCAGGCCACGGCGGCCAACGTCGGCTACAACGCGGTGATCGAGACGAACGGCACCGTGTCCTTCGGAGTGAACGGCAGCTGGTCGGGCGCGAACACGGCGCCGACCGCGTTCGCCCTCAACGGCGTCGCGTGCACCGGCAGCCCCGGCACGACGACGACCACCACGACCACCACGACGACGGGAAACCCGCCGCCCGGTGACGCGATGGCCCAGGTCGCCGCGATGCAGCCGGGCTGGAACCTCGGCAACACGCTCGACTCGACCGGCGCCGACGAGACCTCCTGGGGCAACCCGCGGGTCACGGAAGCGTTGCTGGACAACGTGAAGGCGCAGGGGTTCAAGAGCATCCGCATCCCCGTGACGTGGGGCCAGCACCAGGGCGCGGCGCCGGGCTACGCGATCGAGACCGCATACCTGAACCGCGTCAAGGAGGTCGTCGGCTGGGCGCTGGCGGACGGCTTCCAGGTGATGATCAACATCCACCACGACTCGTGGCAGTGGATCTCGGCGATGCCGGCGGACCGCACGACCGTCCTCGCCCGCTACAACGCGATCTGGACGCAGCTGGCGGCCGCGTTCAGGGACTCCCCGGCGAAGCTCGTGTTCGAGAGCGTGAACGAGCCGCAATTCACCGGCAGCTCCGGTGACGCCCAGAACGCCCAGCTGCTGCACGAGCTGAACGCGTCGTTCCGCACGATCATCCGCGGGTCCGGCGGCGCCAACGCGAGCCGCCTGCTGGTGCTGCCCACCCTGCACACGTCGTCCGACCAGGCCCGCCTCGACGAGCTGGCCACGTCGATCAGCGGCTTCAACGACCGCAACATCGCCGCCACCGTGCACTACTACGGCTACTGGCCGTTCAGCGTGAACGTGGCCGGCGGGTTCCGCTTCGACGCCACCGCGCAGAAGGACCTCACGGACTCGTTCGACCGGGTCTCGAACACCTTCGTCTCGCGCGGCATCCCGGTGATCCTCGGCGAGTACGGGCTGCTCGGGTTCGACCGGCACACCGGCACGATCGAGCAGGGCGAGAAGCTGAAGTTCTTCGAGCTCTTCGGGTACTACGCGCGCACCAAGAAGATCACGACGATGCTGTGGGACAACGGCCAGCACCTCGGCCGCACGTCGTTCGCGTGGAGCGACCCCGAGCTGATCGCCCAGATCAAGTCGAGCTGGACCACCCGCTCCGGCACCGCGTCGACCGACCAGGTGTTCAACGCCAAGGCGAGCGCCATCACCGCCAAGACGATCACGTTGAACCCCAACGGGACCACGTTCACCGCACTGCGCCAGGGCGGCACGGATCTGGTGCGCGGCACCGACTACACGGTCTCCGGCGACCAGCTCACCCTGACCGCGCCGGCGCTGACCAGGCTCACCGGCTCGCGGGCCTACGGCACGAACGCCGTGCTGACGGCCCACTTCTCGGCCGGGGTGCCCTGGCGGATCAACGTGATCACCCACGACCCGCCGGTGCTCTCGGCCGCGACCGGCACCACCGGCGCGTTCTCGATCCCGACGAACTTCCGCGGCGACCTGCTCGCCACGATGGAGGCGAGGTACGCGGACGGCTCGAACGCCGGGCCGCACAACTGGACTTCCTTCAAGGAGTTCGACGTGGCGTTCGCACCGGGCTACACCACGGGCGCGACGACGCTGACCCCGGCGTTCTTCGCCGAGGTCAACGACAACGCGCGGGTGACGCTCACCTTCCACTACTGGAGCGGCGCCACCGCGACCTACTCCGTCACGAAGTCGGGCAGCACGGTCACGGGGAGCCCGTGACCCTCAGGCCCCTGCGCAGCGCGTCGATCTCGTCGCCGG
>NZ_JBHXCW010000181.1:0-16216 GCF_042725365.1 Lentzea sp. NPDC060358
GTGTCGATCGCCGGCCCCGCCCGTTCGACCTGAGCGTGACAGGGTCCACGAGGGACTCGCACGAACCACCGGGAGAGACCGACCATGAAGTTCATGCTGATCTGGCGCGTGACCTCCGACGAGGCCTGGGGCAACCTCGGCGAGCTCGACTTCGATCAGATGCTCGAGACCGTCGGCCGGTTCAACGAGGAACTGATCGAGGCGGGCGTCCTGATCGCCGCCGAGGGCCTCGCACCCGCCGAGGAGGGCGTGGTCGTCGACTTCTCCTGCGACCCGCCCGTCGTCACCGACGGCCCCTACGGGGAGACCAAGGAGCTGTTCAACGGCTTCTACCTGATCAACGTCCCCACCCTCGACGACGCGATCGGGTGGGCCAAGCGCACCCCGATGACCGCCGCCGGGTTCAAGACCGAGATCCGCCGCGTCCCCACGATCGACGAGTTCCCGCAGGACAACGAGTGGATCAAGAAGGAACGCGCCTGGCGGGAGTCCACCGGCCAGCTCTGAGCACCGGGTTTGGTTGGATCTGGTGCCATGAGCAGCAGCGACCCCACGGGGCGCAAGGCCGTGGCGGCGGTGTGGCGCATCGACTCCGCGCGGATCATCGGTGCGCTGACCCGCTACACCGGCGACTTCGCGCTGGCCGAGGACCTCGCCCAGGAAGCCCTCGCCGAAGCCCTGGTGACCTGGCCCCGCGAAGGCGTGCCGAACAACCCCGCCGGCTGGCTGCTCACCGTCGGGCGGCGGCGCGCGATCGACGCGTTCCGCCGCCGCAGCACCCGCGACGAGAAGTACGCCGCCCTGGCACACCACCTGCCCGAGGGCGGCGCTCTCACCGGTGCCACCAGCCCCGGCGCCGCACCCGACGACGTGCTGTGGGACCCCGACCAGATCGACGACGACACCCTCGCCCTGATGTTCACCTCCTGCCACCCCGTGCTGTCCCGCGAGGCCGGGGTCGCGCTGACGCTGCGCGTCATCGGCGGCCTGACCAGCGACGAGATCGCACGGGCGTTCCTGGTGCCCACGGCGACGGTGCAGGCCCGCATCACCCGCGCGAAGAAGACCCTCGGCGCCGCCGGGGTGCCGTTCGAGGTGCCCCCGGCCGCCGACCGGCCCGCCCGCCTCGCGCAGGTGCTGAGCGTGGTCTACCTGATCTTCACCGAGGGCTCGTCGGCGACTTCCGGCGACGAGGTCCTGCGCCTGGACCTCGCGGGCGAGGCACAGCGCCTGGCCCGCATCCTCTCGCGGCTCATGCCCGCCGAACCCGAGGTGCACAGCCTGCTCGCGCTGCTGGAGCTCACCGCCGCCCGCTTCCCGGCCCGCCGCGGCCCCGACGGCGAGACCGTGCTGCTCGAGGACCAGGACCGGCGCCGCTGGGACCGCTCCGCCATCGCCCGCGGCCGCGCCGCCCTCGCCAAGGCCACCGCCGCCGGCCGCGGCTACGGCTACTACGGGCTGCAGGCCGCGATCGCCGAGTGCCACGCGCTGGCGTCGTCGGTCGAGGACACGAACTGGGGCCGCGTCGTCGCCCTCTACGACGGCCTCGGCCGCCTCGCCCCGTCCCCGGTCGTCGACCTCAACCGCGCGGTCGCCGTGTCCATGGCCCACGGCCCGCAAGCCGCGTTGCCGCTGGTCGACGCGCTCGCGGGCAGTGACGCGTTCCAGGGCTCGCACCAGCTGCCCGGGGTGCGCGGCGAGCTGCTGCGGCGCCTGGGCCGGGTCGCGGAGGCGCGCACGGAGCTGGAGCGGGCGATCGGGCTGTGCGGCAACGACCGCGAACGCGCCGTGCTCACGCGGAAGCTGGCCGAACTGCCCCTGTTCGACCACGAAAAGTAACCCCGCACGCCGTTCGAGGGACACCTGTAGTACTCGACCGGGCGACGCGGGAATGATGTTGTGATGGAGTCGCTGCCCGCCACCGTGGCTTCCGCGCTCGCCGGAGCCGACAGCGAGACCACCGACTGGCCCGCCCGCCGCCGGCGGCTCACCGCCGTCTCGGTTGAGCTGCAGGCCCTGCTGCTCACCCACCCCGGCCCCGGGCTCGTCGCGCTCGCCGAGGACGTCGTCACCCAGCTCGCCGCCGGCGCCGCGACCACCCGCCGCCACCGCGTCGACCTGGCCGAGCTCGCCCACCAGGTCCTCGCCACCCACGCCCGCGCGTGCGCGACGGCCCGGCCCGACCCCGTGCGCCTGGCCGACTGGCTGCTCGACCTGCAGCTGCAGCACCCCGACGCCCCCGACGTCGGCCTCGCCGCCTACGCCGCCGCCCTCGACGACGAGGGCCTCGCGCACTACCGGGATCGGGCGGTGGCGTTGTTCACGCCGCTGCCGGTGATCGGGTTCGGCGAGACCGGCCGCTACGACCGGGCCCGGTGGGCGCTGCTGCGCGTCATGGAGGAGCTCGCCGAGTACACCGAGGACGTCGACCTGCAGCTGCTCGTGCTCACCAAGGACCTGTCCTCGGGCTGGCACTACCTGCAGGTCGCGACCGTGCTGCGCGACAACGGCCGCTCCGGCGAAGCCTTGGAGTGGGTGCACCGCGGCCTCGACGCCGTCGGCGGCCGGGGCGCGGCGCTGCGGCTGATCGACCTCGCCGTGGAGGAGCACCTGCGCCGCGGCGAACCGCAGCAGGCCGTGCGGGTGTGCCGGGAGGCGTTCCTGGCCCGCCCCAGCCTCGACGTCTACCTCAAGATCCGCGCCCTGGTCGTGCACACCGACGACTGGCCACCGCTGCGGGCCGCACTGGTCGAACACCTCGTGCGCGACGGCGGGCACCTCGCCGTCGAGGTCTACCGCCGCATCGTCGAGGTCGAGCTCACCCGGCGCGGTGCCGAGGAGCAGGAGCTGCTCGTGGGGTGGCTGCACCAGCTGCGCGGCCTGCAGCCCGACGCGTTCGCCGACTACCTCGACCACATCAGGACCCGCCACGTCGCCGACCGCGCCCTGCTCGACGAACTGACCCGCCGCGGCTTCTAGCCCAGGGCGGTGGGGACCCGGTCCGCCCACGGCCGGGCCCGTTCGAGCTGCGCCGACACCGACAGCAGCGTGCACTCGTCGTGCTGGCGGCCCACGAGCTGCACCGCGAGCGGCAGACCCGCGGAGCTGCGGCCGGCGGGCACCGCCGCGGCGGGGTTGCCGGTGATGTTCCACAGCGGCAGGAACGTCGTGTAGTGCGCGGCCGCGAGCAGCGCCGCCACGACACCGCGGCCGTCCCACTCGCCCACGCGGATCGGCGGCCTGGTCAGCGCCGGGGTCAGCAGCACGTCCACGACGCCGAACACCCGGTTGGCGTGGGCGGTGAGCGCGGCGTCGTCCTTCGTCGCCCACCGCACGGCCGCCCGCGGGATCCGGTGGCCCAGGTCGGCGGCGGCGCAGGTGCGGGGTTCGAGCAGGTTCGGCAGCTCGGTGGCGGTGCGCGCCAGGTGGGCGTTGTGCAGGTAGCGCAGCGCGAACCGGGTGGACGCGGTGACCTCGCGCATCGTCGGGTCCAGGCGCACGACGTCGTGGCCGAGGTCGGTGAGCAGCGCGGCGGTGTCCTGCACGGCGTCGCGGACCTCGTCGGCGATCGCGATGCCCGGCCCCCACGGCCGCAGCGACACCCCGATGCGCAGCCGGCCCGGGTCGGTCCGGGCGGCCTCGGTGAAGCTGGTGCGCGGCGGGTGGGCGACGTGGGCGTCACCGGGGGCGGCGCCGCGGAGCTGGTCGGCGACCAGCGCCCAGTCCGCGACGGTGCGGGTGATCGGCCCGGCGGCGACCATGCCGCCCCACATCTGCGGCTCCGGGGCGAGCGAGACGCGGCCGCGTTGCGGCTTGAGGCCGAACAGGCCGGTCATGGCGGCCGGGATGCGGATCGATCCGGCGCCGTCGGTGCCGATCGCGGCCGCCGCCATGCCCGCCGCGACGGCCGCGGCCGACCCGCCGCTGGACCCGCCGGGGGAGTGCGTCAGCGACCACGGGTTGCGCGTCGGCCCGGCCCAGGAGCTCTCGGTGAACGGCCACAGCCCCAGTTCGGGCATGCGGGTGCGGCCGATCACGACCGCCCCGGCCGCGCGCAGCCGCCGCACGATCTGCGAGTCGGCCGGCTGCGGGGTGCGGGCGGCGTTGGTGCCCTTCGTCGTGGGCAGGCCCTCGACCGCGATGTCCTCCTTGACCGCGATCGGCACCCCCTTGAGCGGCAGGTCCTCACCCGAGGCGTCGAGCCGGTCCGCCTCGGCGAGGGCGCTCTCGGCGAACACGACGCGGAAGGCGCCCAGCCGCGGGTCGAGGCGGTCGATGCGGCGCAGGTGCGCGGTGAGCAGGTCGCGGGCGCTCACCTCGCCGGAGCGCACGGCCTGCGCCTGCCTGACCACCCCGGCGAAACACAGCTCCGTCAGCTCCATGGGCCGACCCTAAGGGCCCGCGGGTGATCAGCGGAACCGCTCTCAGGCGCTGCGGCGGCTGCGGTGGCTCGCCACGGCGACGCGGTTCGCGCACCTGGTGGAGCAGAAGCGGCGCTTGCCGTTGCGGCTGGTGTCGATGAACACCGTGCCGCAGCCCTCCCGGCCGCACCAGCCGATGCGCCCGGCGTCCTCGCAGAACACCGCGGCCATCCCGGCGGCGGTGTAGGCCTTGATCCGCACGTCGATAGGCGCGTCGGCGCGCGCGTAGTGCAGGTGCGGCGCGCGGCCGTCGTGGGTGGAGATGTGCGGCGAGGTCGAGGACTCGGCGAGCAGGGCGTTGAGCAGGTCGACGCCGGGGGCGCGGAACACCTGCCGCAGCCGCTCGACCCAGTCTCGTACGTCACGTTCCTGACCTGCGGTGAGCGGCCGCAGCGGCTTGTAGTCCGAGGCTTTCAGCACGTCGAACAGTGCGGTGCCGGCGTCGGCGTTGACGAGTCTCGCGGCCAGCTCCGCCGCCGCCCCGCCGTAAGGGTTGAAATGCACTAGACCATGACAGCACGCTGGTGGGCATGATCGCCACCTGCCCCGCCTGCCGCTGGGCGTGCACCAGCGCCCTGTCCGCCCACGGCCCCGTCTCCTACGTGCGCTGCGTGTGCGGCCTGTTCCTCGTCGTGGAACGCGGAGCGGTCACCGCGACCGCCGGG
Organism: Lentzea sp. NPDC060358; assembly: GCF_042725365.1. Classification (NCBI taxonomy): domain Bacteria; kingdom Bacillati; phylum Actinomycetota; class Actinomycetes; order Pseudonocardiales; family Pseudonocardiaceae; genus Lentzea; species Lentzea sp. NPDC060358. The sequence goes on from NZ_JBHXCW010000181.1 coordinate 5,087, forward strand.
ACCAGCACGTTCGCCCCGGCCCGCCACGGGTGTGGTGATCTTGCTAGTGTCCCGGACCGTGAGCCGTCGTGACCTGCTGTGCGACACCGCGATCCAGATCCTCGCGGTGGAGGGCGGCCGGGGACTGACCCACCGCGCGATCGACCGCGAGGCCGGCGTTCCGATCGGCACCACCAAGAACTACTTCCCGACCCGCGAGGCGATCCTCACCGCCTGCGCCGCCCGCATGACCGCCCTGCACCAGGCCGCCGTCGAACGTCTCCGCGAGACCACGCCGACCGACATCAGCGCCGGCGACGTCGCCGAGCTCTACCCGGCCCTGCTGCGCCGCGCGGTCGCCGACGACCCGACGCAGATGCTCGCGATGGTCGAGCTGTACCTGGAGGCGGTGCGCCGGCCGGGCGTGCGCGCGGCCCTGTCCGGCATGGTGCTCGCCAACGCCGAGGCCGCCGCGGCGCTGCAGCAGGCGGCCGGACTGCCCTCGACCGTGCGTGACACCGGGCTGCTCGACGCCTACTTCCTGGGCGTGGCGATCTCACTGCTGGCGTTGCCCGCGGAGACCCTCGAGACCGTGGGCCTGGACGACCCGTACGCGCTGGGCATCGGCGTGTTCTCGGCGACCGTGCCCGGCCGGCCCGGTGATGCGGAGAGCACCCCCTCGTAGGTGCTGCGGACCCCAGGTGCTCGGCCCCGGGCTCTAGCGCCCCACCCGCACCAGCTGGTCGATCGCCGTCGCCACCAGCGCGATCGCGATGTCGGGCGACTTGCCGCAGCTGGCCGGCCGCGGCGGCACCGGCTGCTCGGACAGCGTCACCCGCCACTCCCGCCCGTCGGCGTGCCGCACGGTCGCCGAGTCCCGGGTCTCCGCCACGACGGTCAGCACGTCGCGCGTCTCACCGAGCTGCCGGCGCACCGCGACCTCGGCGACCTGACCCCGCGGGGTGAAGCACGAGCGGCCGCGGCACCGGTCGGCGACGATGCCCTCCGTCACCACCCGCTGCGCCAACTGGTGATCTATGCGCCCGTACAGGTGACCGGTGGGCAGCAGCACCCCGGTGGGGGCGAAGCGGTGCCCGCCGGTGTGCGTGCACTCCCAGAGGTGCAGCGCGGTGGCGATCGGGCGGCCGTAGAGGGCGCAGCAGACGTCGCGTTTGCTGTTGGTGCAGATCAGCAGCAACGGGTCGGTGACCGGGGTGCCGAAGGCGGTCGAACGGCCCTGGCCCAGCGCCTCGAAGTCGAGTTCGAGGGCTTCCTCGGGGGTGGCCAGGTCGGCCTGCTCCAGCCACGCGGAACCGGGCTTCGTCGAGGCCAGGTACACGCGGCGGGTGGCGGGCACGTGGTCGTCGGCGTGGCGGCCGGGGCGGCGGATCAGCAGGATGCGCACACCGGTGCCGGCGGCGCGGCGGCCCAGTTCGGCGCCGAGCTCGGGGTCGAGGTGGCTCTCGGTGAGCGCGTCGCGGCCCCACGGGCCCGGCTGTTCCAGGCACAGCCACGCGGTGGCGGTCGCGGCCGTGCCGGCCAGCGGCTCGCCCGCGAAGTCGGAGAGCGTCGAGCACCTCATCTGCACACCCTATACGGCCGTTCGGGTGATGACTAAGGCCACCCTTACCTGAAGGTGCTGTGATCGTGGTCCCGCATCCCGTGGGGTTGGATCCGCAGCCATGAACCTCGCCGTCTGGATCGTGTCCGGCGTACTGGCCGCCCTGTACCTCATGGCGGGTTTCACGAAGCTGGCCAAGTCGAAACGAGATCTTCTCGCCGAACCGCGGATGGCGTGGGCGGCGGACTTCTCCGCCGGGCAGGTCAAGGGCATCGGCGCGGTGGAGGTGGCGGGCGCGCTGGGGCTGGTGCTGCCGTGGCTGACCGGTCTCGCGCCGATCCTCACCCCGGTGGCGGCGCTGGGGCTCGCGCTGGTGCAGGTCGGTGCCGCGATCACGCACATCCGCCGCGGCGAGGGCGCCACGGTGCCGGTCAACCTCGTGCTGTTCGTCGCCGTGGTGCGCTTCGGTCAGCTCTGAGGGGCTTCGAGCTGGGCGATCCGCTGCCGCAACGCGGTGCGCAGCCTGGCGCGGTAGCCGAGGAACAGCTTGTTCGCGAGGTAGGGCGCCCAGTTGCCCTGCGGCGCGATGTTGTAGACGCGGTGCACGAGCAGCGCGCCCTCGGGATGGGGGTGCAGCGAGTCCTCGCCGCGGTACCACCAGTCGCCCCAGTAGGCGATGACACCGGCCTCGCGGTCCACGAGCCGGTGCGGCCCGGACTCGCCGGCGTCGGCGAACAGGCGTGCGCGCACGTCCTGCAACGGCGCGTGCACGACTCCCTGCACTTCGAACAGCAGTCTCATCGGTGTGCGTCCTCCCAGTGCTCGTACCCGCCGACGGTGCCGTCGCGGGTGGCGGTGGCGAACCAGGTCAGCCAGGCGCGTTCGGCGCGCAGCATCGCGAGCCGGTAGTCGAGCTCGATCCACGCCAGCTGCGGCAGCCCTTCGCCCGCGAGCCGTTCCAGCAGCACGGCCAGCGCGGTGAGCTGCTCGTCCACGGCCGTGCCCCGCTGCCGCACAAGAGCGAGGGCGTCGGCCGGGGGCAGCAGGCCGACCATCGAGATCCCGGCCTCGAACCGCGGGTACTCCCGGGCGGGCACGGCGATGAGCTCGCGCAGCCAGTCGCGCAGCTCGGCGGTGCCGGCGGCGGTGACGGAGTAGACGGTGCGCTCGGGGCGGTTGCCGGCCTTGCCGGTGGCGCTCGCGGTGATCAGCTCGTGCCTGGCCAGCGACTCGACGACGGTGTAGAGCGAGCCGTAGTTGAGCTTCACGACCTCCTCCTGGTGGCTTTCGCGCATGGTCCGCGCCATCTCGTAGGGGTGCATCGGCCGTTCCGACAGCAGGGCCAGCACCGCCAGGGCCAGGGGGTTCGTACGCTTGAACGTCATGTCCGCTCCCGAATACTCGGTACCGAATATATGGGTAGGGTGGTGGGTATGACAACGGTGATCACCGGGGGAAGCCGGGGTATCGGTGCCGCGACCGCGCGCAGGCTGGTGCGCGACGGGCACCGGGTCGTGATCAGCTACCGGCAGGCCGCCGACGCGGCACGGGCGCTGCAGGACGAGCTCGGCGTGGTCGCGGTGCGGGCCGACACCGCGGACGAGGACGACGTGGCGCGGCTGTTCGACGCCGCCGGTGACGACATCACCGGGGTGGTCAGCAACGCCGGCATCACCTCCCCGTCCGGCCCGCTCGCCGACCTGCGCACCGAGGACCTGCGCCGGGTGGTGGACGTCAACGTCGTCGGCGCGATCTTCGTGGCCCGCGAGGCGGCGCGGCGGATGAGCCGCGGGTGCATCGTGAACGTGTCGTCGGGGGCGGCGACGCTGGGCAGTCCCGGCGAGTACGTGCACTACGCGGCGACGAAGGCGGCGGTGGACGCGTTGACGATCGGCCTGTCCAAGGAGCTCGCGCCGCGCGGAATCCGGGTCAACTGCGTGCAGCCGGGCACCATCCGCACCGACATCCACCAGCTCTCCGGGCAGCCCGACCGCCCGGACCGGGTCGCGGGACGGGTGCCGCTGGGCCGTCCCGGCGAGGCCGAGGAGATCGCGAACGCCATCGCGTGGCTGCTGTCGGAGGAAGCCTCCTACGCGACCGGAGCGATCCTGCGCGTGACCGGCGGAACGTGACGCGCGGGAAGCGGTACGGCCTTTCGCCTCTGCGGCGGCCGGTGCCCGGGCCCCTAAGCTTCTCCGTCATGTCCGCGCCTGCGCTGTCCGACTTCGTGCTCGCCAACACGACGCTCGCTCCCGTGCCGCTGGTACCGGAGGTGGTGCTGCACAGCGCGGTCGAGGCGATGGACCTGTGGGAGCTGACCGACCACGACCAGCCGCCGTTCTGGGCGTTCCCGTGGGCGGGCGGCCAGGCGCTGGCCCGGCACCTGCTCGACCACCCCGGCCTCGTGCGCGACAAGAAGGTGTTCGACCTGGCCTCGGGGTCGGGGCTCGTGGCGATCGCCGCGGCGCTGGCCGGGGCGGACTCGGTAACCGCGAACGACATCGACCCGCTGTCGCTGACCGCGGTGCAGCTCAACGCCTCCGCCAACGGCGTCGCGGTCACCCCGCTGCCCGGTGACCAGCTCGACAGCGACGCGCACGGCGCGGACGTCGTGCTCGCCGGCGACGTGTTCTACGACGCCGAGATCACCGCACTGGTGCTGCCGTTCCTGACCAGGGCGGCGGCACGGGGAGCGCTGGTGCTCATGGGCGACCCGGACCGCGCGCACCTGCCGGATGACCGGTTCGTGCGGTGCGCCCGCTACGAGGTCCCGGTGCCGTGGACGCTGGAGAGCACCGAGACCCGCAGCGCGACGGTCTGGCGCGCCTGATGCGGCACGGTACGTGCGGGTCTCCTCACCGGTCCCGGCAGCGGTCAGCCGAGCCGTTCCACCACGAACGCAGTGAGAAACCCCGCCGTGAGGCACAGCCCGGTGTAGAGGTGGGTGCGCTCGAAGGCCTCGGGGATCATGGTGTCGGCGATCATCGCGAGGATCGCCCCGGCCGCCACCGCCGTGATCACGGCGATGACCTGCGGTGACGCCCCGGCGAGCAGCAGGTTGCCCAGCGCGGCGGACACCCCGCCGGCGACCGCGATGGCACCCCACACACCGAACACGTAGCCGGGCCCGCGGCCCGCCCGCTTCATGCCGGCGACGCTGGACAGCCCCTCGGGAACGTTGGAGATGACCACCGCGGCGAGCATCGCCACCCCGACCCCGCCACCGCCGAGCAGCCCGACGCCGAGCACCACCGACTCCGGCACCCCGTCGAGCAGGGCGCCCACCGCGATCGCCGTGCCGCTGCCGGCCTGGTCGGACTCCGAGGGCTGGTTGCTGCTGCGCTTGCGGTGCCGGGCACCCAGCCGGGCCAGCAGCACGTTGGCCAGCACGTACACCACCGCACCCGCGGCGAACCCGACGGAGGTGGCGAGCAGGCCACCGGTCCGCTCCGCCTCGTCGACGAGCTCGAACGCCGCGGCCGCGGTCAGCACGCCCGCGCCGAACGCCATGACCACGGCGACCACGTCCCGCGGCACCTCCACCAGCCAGGCGACGAGCGCTCCCAGCACGAGAGCGCCACCGCCGGCCAGCCCCCACAACCCCGCTTCCACCCACTGCGCCATGCGTGAGGATGACCTACATCTTGGCGAAGAACACCTTGATGTCACCGGCAAGCAACTCGGGGGAGTCGTGCCCGCTGTAGTGGCCTCCGGTGCCGAACTCCGACCAGTGCACGATGTTGTGGTGGTCGCGCTCGGCGAAGCGGCGGATGGTCTGGAAGTCGTCGCGGAAGATCGCGACCCCGAGCGGGAACGTCGTCGGCCCGGCCGGGGTGTCCTCGCGGTGGGCGTCCTCGTAGTACAGCCGCGCCGAGGAGCCGGCGGTGCCGGTGAACCAGTAGATCGCCACGTTGGCCAGCAGGAAGTCGCGGCTCACGGCCGGTTCGCCCATCAGCTGCATCGTCCAGGCGAGCTGGCCCGCGGGGGAGTCGGCGAGCGCGAACGCGACGTTCTGCGGCCGTGCCCGCTGCAGCTGCGCGAACCCCGACAGCGACTCCTGGAAGTGCCGCAGCACCCCCAGCCGCCGGTGCTCCTCCGGCGTGAGGCCCTCCAGTTCGGCGGGGTCGCCGCCGGGGACGGAGAAGATCTGCGTGACGTGCACCCCGGCCACGTGCCCGGGGTCGATCCGCCCGACCTCCAGCCCGATGACCGACCCGGCGTCGTTGCCGTGCACCCCGTACCGCGCGTAGCCCAGCCGTGCCATCAGCTCCGCGAACGCCCTCGCCATCCGCCCGGAGTGCCAGCCGGTGTCCCTGGTGGGCCCGGAGAACCCGAACCCGGGCAGCGACGGGACGACGAGGTGGAACTCGTCGCGCAGGTGCCCGACGACGTCGAGGAACTCCACCACCGACCCCGGCCAGCCGTGCAGCAGCAGCAATGGCAGCGCCCGCGGGTTGTCGCTGCGCACGTGCAGGAAGTGCACGCCGGTGCCGTCGACCTCGGTGAGGAACTGCGGGAAGGAGTTGAGCCGCGCCTCGACCGCTCGCCAGTCGAAGTCCTCGGCCCAGTACCGCGCCACGGCCCGCACGTCCGCCACGTCGTCGCCGTAGCGCGACCCCGCCCCCGGCACCTGGTCCGTCCACCGCGTCCGCGCCAGCCGCAGCAGCAGTTCGTCGACATCCGCCTCGTCGACCGCGACCCGGAACTCCCTGATCTCCGTCATAACCCGAGGCTAACGAGCCTTGCGGCCAGCTGTTGTCCTAAAGTTCGGGGCATGTTGGAAACTTCGGCCCGCCTGCTGCGCCTGCTCGCCCTGCTGCAGTCCCGCCGCGACTGGCAGGGCAGCGAACTGGCCGACGAACTGCAGATCAGCCCCCGCACCGTCCGCCGCGACGTCGACCGCCTGCGCGAGCTCGGCTACCCGGTCAACGCCACCACCGGCTCCTTCGGCGGCTACCGCCTGGGCGCCGGCGCCGAACTGCCACCCCTGCTGCTCGACGACAACGAGGCCGTGGCCGTCGTCGTCGCCCTGCGCACCACCCCGATCACCGGCCTCGAGGACGTGTCCCTGCGCGCCCTGCTCAAACTCGAACAGGTCCTGCCCTCCCGCCTGCGCCACCGAGTCTCCGCCTTCGACCACGTCGAACAGGTCCCGCGCGAGCACGTCGCCGAGTCCCTCGACCCGGACCTGCTCACCACCCTCGCCGCCGTCTGCCGCGACAGCGAGACCATCCGCTTCGACTACCGCTCCCACGACGGAGCCCCGTCCCGCCGCCGCGTCGAACCCCACCGCCTGGTCAACTGGGGCCGCCGCTGGTACCTCGTCGCCTGGGACCGCGACCGCACCGACTGGCGCAGCTTCCGCGTCGACCGCATCAGCTCGCCCACCCCGCCCTTCGGCCCCCGGTTCACCCCGCGCGACTTCGACGCCACCTCGTTCGTCGCCTCCCGCGTCAGCTCCGCCGCGTGGCGCTTCCAGGCCCGCGTCCTGGTCCGCGCACCCGCCGACGCCGTGGCCGCCCGCATCAACGCCGTCATCGGCACCGTCGAAGCCGTGGACGCCGACACGTGCGTGCTGGTCACCGGCTCCGACTCCGTCGAGTCGCTGGCCGTGTGGATCGGCCTGCTCGGCTTCGACTTCGAGGTCACCTCACCCCCCGAGCTCGTGGCACACGTTCGCTCTCTTGCGGGCCGGTACGCACGAGCCGTACAAGACTGAGCATGGCCATCACCGGACGGGACATCGAGCGCCTGCTCTACACCGACACGTCCGATCCGGTGCTCGTCCTGCACCAGAACCAGACCGCGATCGTGGCCGCCGCCGAGCTGGGAGGGCACACCGGGGCCGTGGTGGTGTGCTCGCGCACGGAGATCCTGCGGCACGTGGGGGAGCGAGACCTCAGCGAGGCCGAGCTGGACGCGATTGCGGCCGCGCTGGAGGCTGCCGTTCGAGACCCGGCCCGGCAGCGGCCGCTGTGGCCCGCCTGACCGGAGCAGGGTCGAGGTTCGCCTCGTGCATGCGCAGCCACGTCGCCCGGCTTCGCGTCGAACAGGTCCAGCGCCAGCCACAGCCCCGGCGAACCCGCCGGCGGCTCAGCCCGAGAACAACACCAGAAGACCGATCGCGACCAGCACCACGGGAAGCGCGACGTGACCCCACTTCGCCAGGGCCTTCGCGACCACCTGCCGTGAGGCGAGGAACCAGCCCGCCAGGCACCACACGCCCACCAGGACGAGGAACACCACCACGTACAGCCACAGGGAGTCCGTCACGGTGAACACCGGGACGTAGACGCCGATGTTGTCCCCGCCGTTGGCGAGGGTCACCCCCGCGACGGCGAGGACGCCCGGCGGCGGGTCGCGGTCGTCGTCGGAGTCGCCGCCGCGCCACAGCGCCCACGCCGCCTTCAGCCCCAGCGCCAGGGGGATCAGGCCCAGCCAGGGCCGGACCTGCTCGGGCAGCAGGGACGCGCCCAGGGCGCCGAGCACCGCCACGGCGAGGATGCCGGTGAAGCCCAGGTACTGGCCCGCCACCACCTTCCAGGCCGTGCCCGCCCTGGCGAAGAACAGGGCGAGGAGCACCAGGTCGTCGACGTTGGTGGCCGCGAACATGCCCGCCGCCTGGCCCAGCGTCCCGAGATCCACGGCGGGGATTCTCCACGACCACGAAGCGGATAGTTCATCCGGATGTGTGCTAGCGTCGGGAACAGAAGTGGATTCACTATCCGGATTGAGGAACACATGGCACCCAGAGCAGTCGTCACCGCCGGCACCGGCGGCATCGGACTCGAAACCGCCCTCGGACTCACCAGAGCCGGCTACGCCGTCACTATCGTCGGACGCAACACCGAACGCGGCACCCACGCCGTCGACAAGCTCAACCACGAAGCAGGGGAGACCGCCACCTTCCTCCAGGCCGACCTCGCCTCACTCGACCAGGTGCGCACCCTCGCCACCCGCATCACCGCCGCAGGAGAACTCGACCTCCTCGTCAACAACGTCGGCGCCATGTTCCCCGAACACACCCACCTCGACGGCGTCGAAGCCTCCTTCGTCGTCAACCACCTCTCGCCCTACCTGCTCACCGAACTCCTCCTGCCCGTCATCACCCGCCGCATCGTCAACGTCACCTCCGGAGCCGTCGCCGTCGCCAAGAAGAACTTCGACACCGTCGAACCACCCGGCGGCTACTACGGCTTCCACTGGTACGGCCGCGCCAAGCTCGCCAACCTCACCTACACCCTCGACCTCGCCCAGCGACTGCGGGACACCGGCACCACCGTCCTCGCCGCCGACCCCGGCGGCGCCGACACCACCATGACCGACGGCAGCAACCGCACCCGCCACATCGTGTCCCCACCCCTGCAACTGCTCTGGCCCCTCGTCAAGCGCACCTTCGAACACGCCACCTCCACACCCGCCAGCGACGCCGCACGCCCCTCACTGCGCGCCGCCACCGACACCACCCTGCCCACCGGCACCCTCATCGGCCGCAACGTCACCCCGGCCACACCCGCCAAAACCGCCACCGACCCCCGCACCGTCACAGCCGTCCGCACCCTCAGCCAGAGGCACGCACCACTGCACCGCATTCCGGATGAGGTATCCAATTAGGCTGGACCCATGACCCCGCAGCGGAAGGACGCCGCCCGCAACTCCGACCGCATCGTCGCCGTCGCCAGAGAACTCGTCGACGAAGGCACACCGCTGCAACTCAACGACGTCGCACGCCGAGCCGAACTCGGCGTCGGCACCGTCTACCGGCACTTCCCGACCACCGAAGCCCTCCTCGAAACCGTCGCCACCCCCCGCCTCGAAACCATCGCCACCCACGGCCACCACGCACTCGAAGACGACGACGCCTGGCGAGCCCTCGCCGGCTACCTCACCCTCCTCGTCGAAGCACAGGTGAGCGACCCGGCCCTCGCCAAGGTCTCCGCCCACGGCTCAGACGCCCTGCCCCGCACCACCGAACTCAAACAACGCATCCTCGACATCGGCACCCAACTGCTCGCCCGCGCCCGCGACACCGGAGCAGCCCGCCCCGACCTCGCCGACACCGACCTCGTCCCCCTCATGTGCGGCATCGCCTACGCCACCTACGTCCACAGCGACACCCCCACCGACCGGCTCCCCGCCGCACGCCGCTACCTCGACACCCTCCTGCGCGGCCTGCACGCCTGACACGGGGGACCAGCCGCCACGAACGCCCGCAACTCCTCCACCTCCACCGCACCACCATCGGTCAGCAACCACGTCACCCCGGCAGCCTCGTACCCCGCTACATCCGACGGCAGCACCCCACCACCCCACAACGCCACATCACCGTCCGCAGGCCCACCCGACGCCACGAAATCCGCCTTCACCCCCGCCGCCTCGGCAGGGGAGAGCACCCGCAGACCGGACTCGCCGAACGTCGCCGGCACCACCCCCGACGCCAGCCCCGCAGCCCGGAACGGCACCCCGCGCGGCCACACCCCGCCCACCCAGATCGGCACCTCCACCGGCTCGAACCGGACACCCGACACCGAGAACAACGGCCCCCGGTGCTCCACCACCTCGCCCGATAACAACGCACGCACCAACGCCACCCCCTCGGACATCGCCTCCGCACGCGACACACGCTCACCGAAGGGGGAGTAGTCCTGCGGAACCCCCGCACCCACCCCCAAAACCAACCGGCCACCCGACAACCGCTGCAACGTCGACGCCTCCAGCGCCACCTTCCACGGACGCCGCCGCCCCAGCGACGTCACCAGCGGCCCCAGCCTGATCGACGACGTCCGCGCCGCCACCCCACCCAGCGTCACCCACGGATCAGCCACCACGGACTCACCGGGAACCACCACGTGGTCCCACACGAAGAACCCGTCCCACCCCGCCTCCTCCGCGGCGACCGCGAGCGACACCAGCACCGACGGGTCACCCAGCGACGAGCCGAACGACGGAACATAAATCCCATAGCGCATGCCACCAGTGTGACGAGCACCACCGACAAGATCATCCACACGCGGGGGAGCAGGGCGAACGCCCGCATCACGGCCACTCGCCGGTCGCGCCGTCCACCTGCTCCCGCAAGATGTCCGCATGCCCGGCATGCCGCGCCGTCTCGGTCAGCACGTGCACCAGAACGTTGAACAACATCACCTCGGGACGCGGCCACCACGGCACACGACCCGGAGCATCCACCGCAAGAGACGAAATCGTCGCATCCGCATGCACCCACACGCGCCGATAACGACCCACGACGTCCTCACGCGACTCCTGCTCGGTCACCCACTTGTCCGCACCCCGCGCCGACAGGTCGTCCCACCGCGGCAACGGCTCCGGGAACGGCCGCCCGAACACCTCACCGAAGTACCGCGACTCCGACAACGCCAGGTGCTTCACCAGACCCAGCAGGTTCGTCCCCGACGCCACCAGCGGACGCCGCACGTCCGCCTCGGACAGCCCCTCGAGCTTCCACAGCATCACCGCGCGCAACTCGCGCAGGTCGTGGGACTGTAAAACGTTCGGTGTAACTCCCGATCATGGAAGTGCACCTGATGACCGACATGATGTCCGGCGTGGAGAACGCCGAGGACTCGAAG